>JANPNU010000328.1:0-3112 GCA_031427615.1 Burkholderiales bacterium | reverse complement strand
TTGTAGAGCGTCAGGTTGATGCGGTGATCGGTGACACGCCCCTGCGGAAAATTGTAGGTGCGGATGCGTTCACTGCGGTCACCCGAGCCGATCAGCGATTTGCGCTCGGCGGCTTCCTTGGCGTTTTGCTCGCGGGTTTGTTTGTCCTTGATGCGCGCGGCCAGCACCCGCCACGCCTGGTCCTTGTTTTTGTGTTGCGAGCGGCCGTCCTGGCACTCGACCACAATGCCGGTTGGCAGGTGGGTGAGGCGCACCGCCGAATCGGTCTTGTTGATATGCTGCCCGCCGGCGCCGGAAGCGCGGAAGGTATCAACCCGCACGTCCGCCGGATTGATGACGACATCACTGGTTTCATCGGCTTCGGCCATGATCGCCACCGTGGCGGCCGAGGTGTGGATGCGCCCCTGCGTTTCGGTCACCGGCACCCGCTGCACCCGATGCCCGCCCGACTCAAATTTCAAACGCGAATAGGCGCCCTGGCCGACAATGCGGGCAATCACCTCTTTGTAACCGCCGACTTCACCCAGCGACTCGGAAATAATCTCCACTTGCCAGCCCTGACGTTCGGCGTAGCGCGAATACATGCGAAACAAATCGCCGGCAAACAACGCCGATTCGTCGCCACCCGTGCCGCCGCGCACTTCGATAAAAATGTTTTTGTCGTCGTTCGGGTCTTTTGGCAACAGGGCTTTTTGCAACGACATTTCGATTAATTCAATTGCGGCTTTGCTCGCCTTGATTTCGTCCTCGGCAAATTCCCGCATGTCCGGATCCCTGCCCATTTCGACGGCGGCGGCGATGTCGTTTTCGGCCTTTTTGTAATCGTTATACAACGCCACCACCGGCGAAATTTCAGCGTGTTCCTTGGTGATTTTGCGATAGTTGTCCATATTGCTGACCACGTCCGGCGAGGCCAGCAGGCCATCCAGATCGGCCAGGCGTTCAACCAGCGATTGTAGTTTTTGTTGTATCGATGCTTTCATTCGTTTTCTTCAGGGTCGGTCGCGTAAAGGATTTCGAGTGCGTCTGTGAGGGCTTCACGCTCGTCCGGCGGGACGCGTTTTAACGCGGCCATGGGGTGATGTAAGAATTTGTTGGTCAAACCATGTGCCAGCGCTGCCAGCACCTGCGCCGGATCACCACCCTTGGCGAGCATTTTTTGGGCGCGCTCCAGCTCGATTTGCCGATAGTATTCCGCCCTGCTGCGCAGCTGTTGAATAACCGGCACGGCGTTACGCTCGGCCAACCAGCGCATGTACTTGCCGGTGTGCGCATCAATGATGGTTTCGGCGGCGATGACCGCACTTTCGCGTTTGGCGACATTTTGCCGAATCATTTTTCCCAGCATGTCGAGTGTGTACAGATACACATCGTCCAATTCACCAACTGCGGCTTCGATGTCGCGTGGCACGGCTAAATCGACCATAAAAATCGGTTTGTGACGGCGGCGTTTTAAGGCTTGTTCAATCATGCCCTTGCCGATAATCGGCAGGCTTGAGGCAGTGGAGGTGATAATCGCGTCAAATTCGTGGATACATTCCGGCAACTCAGATAGGGCGATGGCCGACATTTGTCCACCCATGTCAAACTCATTGGCAAATTCACGGCCGCGCGCCAGGGTTCGGTTGGCAATCACCATCGCCTGTGGGGACTGCGCGCCAAAATGCGTGGCGGCCAGTTGAATCATTTCGCCCACACCAATAAACAAAATTTTGATTTCGCGAATATCGGCAAACAGTTGCTTGGCGAGTTTTAAGGACACGGCCGCCATGCTGACCGAGGTTGCGCCGATTTCAGTCTGGCTACGGACTTTTTTGGCAACCTGAAACGTTTCTTGGAACAGGCGCTCAAGCGGGCCGCCCAAGGCACCGGCTTCAATTGCAATTTTGACCGAGTACTTGACCTGGCCAAGAATTTGAGGTTCACCCAGAACCATCGAATCGAGCCCGGACGCCACGCGAAAAAGATGGCGGGTCGCGTCGATGTCGGTATGTCGGTAAAGATGGGATTGCAAATCAAGAAAACCGCTGTCGGATGCGGATTGCAACCAGTCGCCGGCACGATCGGCTACCGATTCGTCGGCGCCGCGTAAATAAAGTTCGGTGCGATTGCAAGTCGAAACCAATACGGCCTCATCGGCCGACGCGCTCTCCCGCAACGCGTCCAGCGCCGGTCGCTGACGGTCGTTGGCAAACGCGACCTTTTCGCGAATGTCGATGGGGGCGGTGCGATGGTTGAGTCCGATGACGTAAAGCGGCATGTAATAGGGTTCGACTAGCGGCAGGGTTTTGGGATCACGATTGGGCACCACCTGGCTGACAGGTTCAGGGTGCGACCATTATTTCCACCAGCCCAACAAGGTTGGTCAACGGAACTGTCTGCCCTGGATGGTTCAGGGCACAAAATTATAACAGTGCAGCCGTTACCCCCCTCTTTGCGAGAAGGGTAAACTGCCTGGCAGGTGGGCAATTTTTCACCAGAACGGGTTGTTTCGGCATAACTTTTTAAAGGACGATCAAAATGAATTTTTGTCTGCGCATCGTCAAAAGCGGATTGCGTGCGGCCCTGTTGGTCGCAGCGGTGTTGCCCCATGCCAATGCCAACGAATCCAAGGCGCCTGTGAAAAAGCATGGGTGTCCGAGTTTACTCAATCAGAATTTCATGACCTTGCAGGGGGACAAGCTTGAATTTTGTCAATTTTCCGGGAAGGTGTTGCTGGTGGTGAATACCGCAAGTTATTGTGGCTACACCAAGCAATACGAGGGGTTACAGGCTGTGCACGATCGGTACAAGGATCGTGGCTTGGTGGTGGTGGGATTCCCTGCCAATGATTTCGGCAAACAGGAGCCGGGAACCAACGCCGAGGTGGCGGATTTTTGTGAGCGCACATTCAAGGTGAAATTTCCGATGATGGCCAAATCGTCGGTGGTTCAAGGCACGACCAACCCGCTTTATGCAGCGCTGGCGACGGCAACCGGACAACGACCAAAATGGAACTTCCATAAGTATTTGATCGGTCGTGATGGGATTGCAGCGGGCAGTTATGCGTCGGCGATTGCGCCCGAATCGCAGGAATTGACTTCGGCAATCGAAAAATTGCTGGCAAATTGAT
>JANPNU010000327.1:0-3434 GCA_031427615.1 Burkholderiales bacterium | reverse complement strand
TGAAGGTGCTCAAGGTTCTTTGCTTGATATTGATTTTGGTTCGTTCAATGTTGTCGCCGGACGGGTTGACCAAAGGCAAGGCGGTGATATGTTGCGACAGGGTATGAAAGCTTGCGTCATCCATATTCTTCACGCGGCGTAATTCATCGATGGTCTGGATCGGTCGGTTGGGCACACGATAGGCCGGCTGCAGGCGCCAGTAATAGCTATTTTCAGCACCACCCGGCGACGAAAAATCATCATCACTGTCAAGCCAATCGGCGACCAGGTCGGCGAGGTTTGGATTGAGTTTGAGAATTCGTAACAAACGCGCAAAAGCCTCAATATCTGCTTCGCGTTGTTTGCCGTCGCCGCTGACCAAATTATTGATGTTAAATTTTGCATGGGCGTCCCGCATCACGCCGGACGCGGTCGCTGACTCGATCGGTCGCGCGATCAGTCCCTGCGCCCATGGTTGATTAAGTGAAATGTAGGTGCTGTTTTTTTGTTGCACCAACAGGGCGGTGCGCGCCCATTCGAGAGTGGTGTTGGCGAACAAATTGAGTTGGGTGCGCTCGGTTGCGCGGGCCACGCGGGTGAGCGCCTCGGACTGTTGTGAGATCAGTATTGTGGCGACCGTGGCGGCGAGCATCACCACCAGCAATGCGGTAATGATGGCTGCACCGCGCTGTTTGGCGGGGAGGCATCTGCAAAGGCGATGATCAACCCGCACCGTTTGCTCCGGCAAGATTGCGCAACGAAAATATCCGCACAATCGACGCACCAGTGATTGCGGTTACCGTCAATTCCAAGGCGCTCGGAAAAACAATCGCACTACTGCCGGGATTGGGTTGCCAGTCAAGTTGCCAGTTTGCGACTTGGCCGGTGGTGGGGGGCGGCGGCAATACCCGCCAGCGAAATTCACGAATATGTTTGAGGGCAGGGTAGACACTCGGCTCGGCTCGTGGTGCCTGATCCAGTCCCGGCCAGATCAATAATTCAATGGTGTTGTCTTTGAGTCGATAACCAATGCGTTGCGGGGCGGCGCTGGCACCCGAGGCGGCGGCAAAGCCGGTGCGGGTGAAGGTGATCAGCGGTTCATCGGCATTGCGTGCGGCGGCCAATATTCTGAGCGCCGGCTCCGATTGATTCACGCTGTTGGTGATCGCGCGTGGCAACAACGCATTCAGATCATTTTCCAAACGCGCAAAAAAAAGCGCCTGATCACGCAATGTTGATGATTGTTGTTGCAGTCGTTCGCGGGTTTCAAAAATGCTCGCCAGAGTGCGGTAGGAAAGTACCGCAATCACAGCAAAAATGGCCAGCGCCACCAAACCTTCAATGAGTGTGAAGCCGCGCGCCGATCTGGCGGGCTGCATTTTTTGTATGGAGGCGGACAAGTTCATGATCCGCCTCGGCTCAGGTAGGCAATCAGGGTCGCGTGTTTGTGATCGTCGCCAACCAGGGACACGGCAATTTCAACTTTGCGGAAATCTTTATTCGGTGTGTCGTTGCTGGTCTGGCGCCATTGGAAATTGACGCCCGCCATAACCGCCAATCCACTGGTTTCACCGGTCGCAGGAAATGCCTTGCGGGCGGTTAATTCGGCAATCTGGTTTTGTGCCACCCAAGTGGCATAGGTCTTGATTTTTATTTCATTCGCGGTTGTGGTTGCCATCGCCGTCGCACGCATGGTCGCCGCCAACGCAATCGACAATATGGCCAAGGCAACCAGCACCTCGACCAGGGTAAAGCCCGCTTGATGGTTCCGTGCAAATTTCATTTGGCGGACCAAGGCTGTGCAAACGACACATTGCCGAGCGCGTCACCGACAATGACGCGCGCATGGCTTTTGGATGCAACCCGCAGCGTGAACGGCACACCGACCCCGGCAGGCAAAAATGTCACCACTTGTGGTTCATCCGGGCGGCGGCTGGTTACGTCGTTTGCGGACAGGGTGAGCGACGCGGTCACGCCGTCTCGCCAAAGACGTGGTTTCAGGCTGGTGCGGGTGGCGTCGAGCCACTTTGGTTCAATACTATTTGGGTCGCGTTCGAGAAATTCGATGCCGTGTTCCCCCAGACGCATGGCAATCGCGTAACCAGAAAACGCGGCTTGATCACGGGTCTTTTCAATGACGGCCATGATTCGTTCCGCTTCTTGGCGAACGCGCTCCTCGTCGCTGATAAATAAATTTGGCACGGCGATAGCCATGCCGATGCCGATGATAACGACCACCACCAGCACTTCGACCAGAGTGAACGCGGACGGCCGCTTCTGCACCTTGATGCCGGAAGGAGCGCGCCAATCCATCATCCTAGAAACCGCAGTTGACCGCTAGAAACTGTCTGGAACATCACGTATTCATTGGTGTTTGGTGGATTCAAGAGGTTCACCTTTTGGGTGAGAGCGCGACGGGTGCGATGGTACGTTTTTGCGACTCCCTGGCGGTGTTGCTCCTGCTTGCAACGTGGAGGTTGCCGCGTCGCTGTTGCCATGTTGCCAAATGAGGCCCGGCCAGAAAGCCGCAAAAACGCACACTCGCAACCGTCCAACTGCCGTTTCTAGGATCATGTTGACCTGGTCGGTTACAGATCCCACGAGCCAATGTCGGCGCTGTTGCCTTCCCCACCGGCCTGTTTGTCCGCGCCAAAACTGAATACATCAATTTCACCTTTGATGCCGGGGTTCAGAAATTGGTACGGTGTTTTCCATGGGTCCACCGGCAGCCGTTCGATGTATCCGCCTTGTTTCCAATTGGTCGGCTGCGGCTTGGACGTCGGTAATTTCACCAATGCCGATAGCCCCTGGTCGGTGGCCGGATAAATACCATTGTCGAGTCGATACAATTTGAGTGCCTGCATCAAAATGGCAATATCGGCTTTTGCAGCCGTGACCTTGGCTTGGTCGGGTCGGTCGAGAATTTTGGGCACCACGATTGCGGCCAGAATGCCGAGGATCACCACCACGATCATGACTTCGATCAGGGTGAATCCGGATGCGCGATCACGCCTGGTGGATAACAGGCTTGGTTTGGTGGTGGTCAGACCAGGGCAGTGGGTCATGGGTTAGCGGGCAACAAGTTGGTTAAGTTCAAAAATAGGCAGTAGCACCGCCAGCACAATACACAACACGATCACCCCCATCATAACAATCATCGCCGGCTCAATCATCGCCGCCAAGCGTGCCGTGCGGGTTTCGAGTTCCCGCTGTTGTTGGCGGGCGGCGCTGGCCAGCGTTTCCGGTAGTCGACCACTCGCCTCGCCGGACGCGATCAGATGCAGCATCACCGGCGGAAATAATGCGGGTTTGGTTTGTTGGGACTGCAATGCGCGCGACAGGGCAACCCCTTCACGCACCTGGTTGGTGGCACGGGCGAGGGCTTCACGCATCGGCAGATTGGATACCACACCCACAGCGGAGCCGAGTGCCGCCAACACCGGCACGCCACTGCC
>JANPNU010000326.1:0-1844 GCA_031427615.1 Burkholderiales bacterium | reverse complement strand
GGAAACCAATGCATCTCGCCTCCCGGCACTGGCAACCGAACTGGTCGCGCTAAAGCCGGATGTCATCGTCGCTGGCTCGACCCCAGGGGCTACCGCAGTCAAACAGGCTACGGCAACAATTCCCATCGTCATGGCTGCAGTTGCCGACCCGGTACGCTCCGGGCTCGTCGCAAATCTTGCGCGCCCGGGTGCCAACATCACCGGCGTATCCGCCATGGGCGTCGATACTGCTGTGAAAACGCTCGAACTACTGAGCGCGGTCGTTCCCCATTCCAACCGCTTTGCAGTGCTGATGTCAGATAACCTGATTCATCGTTCCATGCTCAATCAGATTCAAATTGCCGCAAAGCATGTTGGCGTAAACGTGATGTCGGCCATCGCAACTTCGCCCGAAGAAATCGATTCGGCGTTTGTGTCAATAGGCAAAGAGAAAGTCAAGGCGATCATCGTGTTAAGCGAGGCGGTCTTTTTGTTTCAACGCAGCAGGATTGTCGCGCTGGCGGCGGAGGCAAGGCTGCCCACGATTTACGCGGCCAGGGAATTTTCCGACGTAGGCGGACTCATGAGCTATGGCGCAAACATACGTGATTATTTCAGGCTTGCCGCGGACTACGTTGACAAAATCCTCAAGGGCGCCAAGCCCGGCGATCTACCGGTGCAGCAGCCAACCAAGTTCGAACTGGTGATCAACCTCAAAACAGCCAAAGCGCTAGCGCTCACTATTCCGCAATCGGTGTTGTTGCGTGCCGATGAGGTCATTGAATGAACAGGCGCGACACGGTAGTTGCGCTCTTTGCGCTCGGTGCCGCGGGTGTCCCGTTTGGCTCTCTCGCGCAACAGAAGGACAGGCTCTGGCGAGTCGGCATGGTCTGGGGCGGCACCAAGTTCACCGTTAAAGCCAACGAAGCTGCGTTTCTGGCGGGAATGAAGGACCTCGGCTATGAGGTCGGCCGAAACCTGATCGTCGACATGCGCTATGCCGGGGGGGATCCGGCGCGCTACCCGGCGCTTGTGGATGAAGTCATCACCCTCAAGCCCGATGTACTGATGGGCACCAATACGGGAGTCGCGATCGAGATGAAGCGTAGGACAGCAACCCTCCCGATTGTGACAGGCACGACCGCCGATCCGGTCGGCATTGGGCTCGCGCAAAGCCTGGCGCGGCCGGGCGGAAACGTGACCGGCATGGCGATGCAGCTTGGCGAGCTGAGCGCGAAGCAGATCGAGATCATGGCAGACGTATTGCCGCGCATGCGCCGCGTGGCACTGCTTTTTGACCAGTCTCAGGCAAAAATTACGGGGAACCAGTATGAGCAGATCGCAAAAACGGCTGCTGCCGCGAAAGGTCTGTCGCTGGACGTGCATCGCGTTGCCGGCCCTGAGGATATCCGCCAGGCGTTCCGGAAATTGGAGGCGCGTCGAGCAGACGCGCTGCTGATCGGACCTTCGCCCCCTTTTAACGCGCAGCGGAAGGAGATCTGCCGTAGCGCGGCAAGCATTCGCCTCCCGAGCATCGGTTTTTCGGACGATTGGGCGCAAGACGGTGCTCTGCTGAGCTTCGGCCCGAGTTTCGTCGAGGCCAGCCGCCGCACGGCCTATTTCGTGGATCGGATATTCAAGGGCGCTAAACCGGGCGATCTGCCGATCGAGCAACCGACAAAATTCTCCTTAGTGATCAACGCAACAACCGCGAAGACCCTCGGCATCACCATCCCGCAAATCGTGCTGCTGCGTGCCGATGAGGTCATCGAATGAAATTCTGGCGCAGCTTTCTATACGCAGCGCGTAGGTATGGGCTGGTTTCATCAAGCCCAACATCAATGCCTTTCATCTTTTTATCGAAC
>JANPNU010000325.1:0-2835 GCA_031427615.1 Burkholderiales bacterium | reverse complement strand
GATGTGACCTACAGCTACAACCCTGAAGGGCTTTGGACGCACCAACATCAGATGCAGATCGGTGGCAAACGCGATGGCTTCACAATTCGAGACTTGCTTACACTTGGCGATGTGCTCCAGCATGGCCGGGCACGCGAGGTGGTTGATGAGGTCACCGCGGCCATTCGCCGATGGCCAGAGTTTGCCGAACAGGCCGGGATCCATAACGTGCTCGTCACGCAGATCGCAAAGTCACATCGCCTTTTAATTACGACCTAATTTCATTTGTAAATCACTGATCGATCAATTCGTAATCCAAACGCGTCATTCCGAACGGCCTTGTTTGGGAAATAAGGTGAGGAATCTGATTGATTGGCGGATAAACGAACGTTACCAAGGATGCGACGGGTGAGATGGATCAAAGCACGAAAAAAACTGCGCTCTGTCGGAATGACAAATAGTTGATAACGCTCGTAATGAATGCACTTTTGACTTGGAAATGGAATAACAAATAGCCCCAAACAACCTGCCTGTTGGGTAGCGCTGCATTGGAATTGACCAGATTGGACGGATGCGGATGGCATCAGCATTTTTTTCCCTCGAACTCAGCAAGCCATGCGCTTGACCAAGGTAGCCAAAAGTGTCTTCCTTCGAGGTCAACTCTGAGCACGCAGCCACCAAAAAACCGAACAATTGGATCGGGCACTTCTGCTGCGGCCAATCGGTCGCGAGTGATCGATACCGATAAAAAATACTTGAATTCAGGTGAATTTACCTCATATAGGATTGTCAACGCTATTGGCAAATAGAACCGCTAAAATCAGCTTCAACTCATTTTTTCCACGGAGACCTCGCACTATGAAACGTGTCTTTTTATTTCTGATGACCAACGTTGCCATCATGTTGGTGATTACGGTTGTCACCAGCGCGCTGGGCGTCAACAAGTTCCTCACGGCCAATGGCCTGAATCTGCCGATGCTGCTGGTGTTTTCGGCTGTGGTCGGTTTTTCCGGCGCGTTCATTTCCTTGCTGATCTCCAAGCCGATGGCCAAATGGTCCACTGGCGCGACTGTCATTGAATCCCCGCAAAACGAAACCGAGCGCTGGTTGGTCGCGGTAGTCGAGCGTCTGGCCAATAAAGCCAATATCGGCATGCCGGAAGTCGCGGTTTATCAGGGGGAGCCCAACGCCTTTGCGACCGGTGCATTTAAAAATTCGTCGTTGGTTGCGGTATCGACCGGACTGCTTGAGTCGATGACCAAAGAAGAAGTCGAAGCGGTGTTGGCGCATGAAGTTGCGCACATTGCCAATGGCGACATGATCACCCTCACCCTGATTCAAGGCGTGATCAATACCTTCGTTGTGTTTCTGTCAAAAATTGTTGGCTACTTTGTCGACAAGGTCGTGCTGGGCAATAAAAGCGCCCGGCCGGGCATTGGCTATTACGTGACCGACATTGCCTGCCAGTTGTTGCTCGGTGTGTTGGCCTCAATCATCGTTGCATGGTTCTCGCGTCAACGTGAATTCCGCGCGGACGCCGGTGCCGCTCAGTTGATGGGCCGCCCCGAGCCGATGGTTGCTGCCCTGCGCCGTTTGGGCGGACTGGCACCAGGTGAATTGCCACAGTCGATGGCGGCCTCCGGTATATCCGACAAGCCCGGCTTTATGGCCTTGTTCTCGACCCACCCGCCCATGCAGGAACGGATCGACGCCTTGCAAAGCCGCCGCTAAATCAGGCTTGCACCTCCCTCCAACTGCACCAAACAAAAACGCCACCGATGTTGTCATCGGCGGCGTTTTTCATTTGGCCAATCGGATTAAATACAAATCGACAATTCAGTTTGCAATGTATGATCCCTTACCATATAGTAAGGAGACTAATCTATTGAGGCCGCAAAAATGGCAACCGCAACGGTCACAAGCAAAGGCCAAATCACCATTCCCGCTGCTGTTCGGCAAGCCTTGCAAATCGGCACTGGAGACCGCGTGGAATTTATTGAAGTCGAGTCCGGCCGATTTGAAATCATTGCCGCCACACAATCGGTAAAAGCGCTAAAAGGAATGTTTGGCAAGTCACCAAAAATTGTTTCAATTGACGAAATGAATGTGGTCATTGCTGCACGGGCGGCATCGGCGCGATGATCGGGCTTGATACCAATGTCGTCGTGCGATACATCATGCAAGACGATGTTAAGCAGGCGAAGCTCGCATCAAAACTGGTCGAATCCCTTACCGCCGACGAGCCCGGATTCATTCCAATCGTCGCCTTGGTTGAATTAACCTGGGTACTTTCGTCCGCGTATGGGCTTGATCGTAAACAGGTCGCTGCAACAATGGAAATTTTGCTGCGAACTATTGAAATCCAGGTTGAAAACGCAGAAGTCGTTTGGCAAGCGGTCCGCTTATATCGGACAAGCAACGCCGATTTTTCCGATTGTCTAATCGAGCGATCCGCCAACGCAAAGGGATGCACGCACACCATGACATTTGATCGTGGCGCGGTCAAAACCTGTTCAATGATATTGATTGCGTAGGATCAGTCGTTTCACGCTTGCCACAATTGGAAACGCCGCCGATGTTGTCATCGGCGGCGTTTTTCATTTTTTATATCGCTGGCAAGTTACTTTTTGAACAATCCAAACAGCCCGCGCTTCTTTTCTGCTTCGTCGTCCGTTTTTAATACGGGGCTATTTGCGTATTGAACGTCTTTTGAACTTTGCCGCGGATATTGCCCTGCCGCGCTGTTGCCAAACGCCGCGCGGCGATTATAGATTTCAAAGTTTGCGTCAGTCTGGCCAATCAGTAGTTTCGCCAGATCTTCCAATGATTTATCGGTGATGCTGGATGGCTCAAGCG
>JANPNU010000324.1:0-2071 GCA_031427615.1 Burkholderiales bacterium | reverse complement strand
CTATCGCCTGCGGCCAGACATCAAGCTGCACAAAGAATATGACGGCAGCCATCCCGACCTGATTGGCACCTATCTTGCCGCGTGCGTCGTTTACACCAGCTTGTATGGCCAATCACCTGTCGGCAACACCTACGACTACTACGGCAAGATTGACAAGGCGACGGCGGCGTTTCTGCAAAAAGTGGCCGAAGATACGGTGCGGAAATTTTCTGCGCGACATCCCTAACGAAGCGTGTTGCGAGCCAAGTGATAGTAGTCCTGGAAATCCTGGGGCGAGATCATGGTGCCAGGACAACTGAGTACACCCCACGCGCCAAGCACCCACTTCATCCTGCCGCCGCTGAAAGTCGCGCTGTCGGCTTTTGTCAATGCCTCGCCGGTTGTACGGTCGATGATTTTTGTTTGCGACAGCCCGGTATGGCTGAACGGCTGCGAAAAATCCTCCCACACCTGATAACGCGCCGTGATGGCGGGAATGTCGATGCTGTTGATCGTTTTTTTGTCGCTGCCGCGCTGGTAGCGCACCCATCCGCCACGCTTATATATACTCGGCGCCTCAACCAACAAAAAGCCCTCATCATGAAGATAGCGCATGCCAAAGCTGTTGGCGGTGCCGGAATTCAGAAAAATGCCATCGGCTGACGCTTTGCGATAAATCATCGGTTTGCCTTCGCCTTCACAAACGCTGACGAATTCGGCGCGATCCCAAAACCAGACTGAGGCTACCGGTGTGGCCACGAACAATATCGCCAATGGCATAGCATGGCCTACGCCTGCCTTGCGCAGCCCCCATCGCACCAACCACACGATCAGCACCAGCAAGAGTGGTGCAAACGCAGCCCAAATGAGCCCTGTGATAGTCATCGTGTCAGACGTTTTGACAAACTGGCCAAGGAATCAAGCCATGCCTTTTCTGTCACCACATACCCGCTGATTGGCAATCCGGAATTTTCACGTCGATCAATCCGGCCCGGTTCTGCGGAAATTGCTTTCCGCAACCCTGACCTTCTCCTCCGCCTTTTTCAGCGCCTCCTCCAGGCCGCTGATGCGCGCGTGGTATTCGGGCAGCCGCATGATTGAGTTGCCGCCCTTGTTCACCACAATGCGTGTCTCGCCTGGAAGTGGATCCTGTCCGGATTCCAGCGCTTTTTTTGCCTTGTCGCGTTCCGTTTCGGCGGCCTTGATTTCGCCCTGCAATTTGTCGCGCAAGGCCGCACGGGCGTCGCCGCGCTCTTTGATGTCGGAAAATTTTTGTTCCTTGCCGCTGCTGTCCTTGCTGTTCAATTTGATCGTGTTGACATTGGGGTCAACCTTGACCACGGTGGCTTTTTCATTTTCCTTGGGCGGCTTGTCGGTGTAGGTCACCTTGCCGTCTTTGTCAACGTGGCGGTACAGCAGCTTTTCGGCTGCCACTGGCAGTGCCAGCATCAGGCACATTGTGGTGGCAAGCAATCGGGCAAAAGTATCACGCATGCTCAATCTCCTTGTTGAATGGGGTGACGCGGGGGGTTGCGGCACACACCGCGCAGGTGGTGTCCCGTTGGTAGCGCACCGTGCGCCACGACACACTACGGGCATCAAACATGTGCAGCCTGCCTCCCGCCGGGGCATCGTTGACATCCGCCAACATCAGTATTGCCATCGTCGCCTGCATGGTGCCAATCACCCCGACCAGCGGCGCGAACACCCCCATCACCGCGCAGCGCTCTTCCTCGGCATTTGCATCATCTGGAAACAGACAGGCATAACATGGTGCATTGTCTTGGCGGAAATCAAAACTGGTGACTTGACCATCAAAGCGTATCGCCGCACCCGACACCAGCATTTTTTGATGTTGCACACAGGCGCGGTTGATGGCGTGGCGGGTGGCGAAGTTGTCGCTGCAATCGAGCACCAGATCGACCTGGCCGACGCGCGCATCAAGCATGGTTTGATCAAGACGCTCGGCAATCACCTCGATTGCAATGGTTGAGTTGATCTGCTCCATCGCGGCTTTCGCCGATTGCGCTTTGTTGATGCCGATGGTGGCTTCGCGGTGGATCACCTGACGTTGCAAATTGGTCAGGTCAAC
>JANPNU010000323.1:0-9554 GCA_031427615.1 Burkholderiales bacterium | reverse complement strand
GACAATCATGCGGCGGATGATCCGTCTGGCATTCACCCTTTGAAACGGCATTTTTCGCGTCAGGCGGTCACATTGCCGCTGCAACCACTCGCAAGTGGTTTGGTGGTTTTCACGCAGGACTGGCGGGTGCTGCGCAAACTGGTGCAAGAGGCGGCCACAGTCGAACAGGAATACATTGTTGAAGTCACCGGCGAAATTGCGCAACACGGCTTAAAACAACTGAATCACGGACTGAGTTTTAATCGGCGCGTGCTGGCACCCGCGAAAGTGAGTTGGCAAAATGAAACTCGTTTGCGTTTTGCCGTGAAGGGTGTGCAAAACGGGCAGATCGCGCATATGTGCCAATGCGTGGGGCTGCAGGTAAAAACATTGAAACGAATTCGTATTGGCAAAATTTCCATGGCGAAATTACCACCGGGACAATGGCGTTACCTGCCGTCCAATGAACGGTTCTGACAGGAAAATACCAACGGCGGACAATTGTCCGCCGTTTGGTTTGTTGCTTTGCCACTCACGGGTGTTACTCGGTTAATTCAAACAACGCTTGCAACTTGATCAATCGTTTTACATCAATCACCCTGGTTCACCACCCATAAACGGATCGTTATTTCAAACGGGTGGCGGTGACCACGATGGTGTCTGCGGCAACCGATGGGGCGGGGGAACCGGCGACCTTGGCATTGACCGGCGTGCTGCTAAACACAACAGCGACGATCATGACAAACAGGGCGGCCAGCAAAGTTGTATAACCTACGTCGTCTTTATCGATTGGGTTGGTATGTGTCATTTTTTTTCCTTTAATTGGTGGTGAAGGGGTGTGGTTGATGTCGTCACTTTATTGGCGACCGAGGTTGCACACAATTTGATTTCGACCAATTAACAAAAACAATGTATGAAGTGACAGAATCGCCGATCAAGCGCAAATGAAAAGTGATGTGATGGCATCACTGATCGGTGATGTTTGTAAGACGGCGGTCGCCGCCTGCCGGCAAATGCCAGCCATTGCCACCATCAAAAAAACCACCCATAGCTGACGGCGGGTGAACAAAAGATGATCATCTTGTAAGGGTGGGCAGGCTTTAACTGCCCACGCGGGAATTGCTTGTAAGCACTGAAACGGTGGGCAGATGAAGCCTGCCCACCCTTGATCATGACGCCGCAAGCGGCGGGAAATTCACCCGAAGAGATTAAAAAATATTGATGATTACAGTCGTGTTGCAACCACCTCAATGGTGTCCACGTTCGCCGTGTGACGGTCTATAACCGCAATCGTTGGTGTCGTTGGTGTGGCGGCCGAACCTTTCCACCGCCACAGCAACACAATCATCACGAGACTGACCGGCGGACTGAAAATGAGAATCCACCAGCCGTTACGCAGTCATCGTTCGGCATTAAAAAATAACGCCTTCAGGTTCGATTGAAGAGCGCCACCGTTATTGATGGGCCACACAAATTGCGGAGGCGCTGATAAAGGATTGCTGGCGTCTGAGCCGATATGCAATGCCATGGTCCCTGCATCGCCTAGCCTTCATCACGCCAGCCACGCAAACGAATTGCGGCGTAGATCATGGCTGCGCCGGTCGCGGCACCCAGCCAAATGTTGGCACCGCCCAACATTTGCCATGACTGTACCAACACTTCACTAAAGGCGGTCAACGCACCGGCGTCATCGTCACCCGCAAAGGTGCCTGGTCCGACGGACATCCATCCGCCCGGCAAAACACTGCCCAGCATCCGGCCGACAATATTTTTCCAAAACCAGGCGACGTTCCAATCAAACGAAAACAGATGATGTGCCCAGCTCACCAAAATGCCCGTCATGATCGGCACACCGACCGCCCATAACAAGGGTTTGCTGCGCGCCCACGCGGACACCATTAACAACCAACCAACCGTCGGCAAGGCCCATAAGGCATATATCGGCAATATGGCGGCGAGTTGCAACGGTGCCACATAGATGCCCGGATTCGTCAACACAGCGCCAAACACATTCACACCGGCAACGGCTGCCGCGACACAAACCGTCAACACGATAATGAGCGATGTCATGGTGGCAATGATCAGCGCAATCACGGGCGCAATAACAATCGCCATGGCAACTTTGGATAAAACCGTGGCGTTGTCCGACAGCGGCAACGATTTCCAGAACAACACGCTGCGATCGCGCCGTTCATCAAATAATGCACCCAGACAGAAAAAGAAAACACCTATGCCCACCACTATAAAAATCGGCATGGAGACACCGGCGTAACCAAAAATAAATTTGGCTGCGAAGGCCGAGACCTGCTCGGGGGTCACCGCGGTCGCCAAACTGGTTACATTCACGCCATTTATTTTCATGCCGTCGCCCATACCGGCAAGGGCGATGATTAACGATACCGTGATAACCAATATCATGATGGCGCCAACCACCACCGGTGCCCAGAAAAATGCACCCTTATGTTCCCAATACTCACGTTTGAGCAACCATTTAAATGTGTTCATAGGTAGGTTCCTTTCATGGTTGCAACAAACAGATCGGCAATGCCGGGGGTGCGCACGTCTCCAAGCGGTTCCAACACCGCGCGCGGCACGCCGTCAAACAACATGACGGATTTGCCAAACACCTGGCGCTCATCAATCGGCTTGAGTTTTTGCGCAACGTCCGTATTGGCTGCTGAAACCATGACCTCGCAGAATCGTTGACTCACTTCATCCATGGACGCCGTCAGCGCGAGTTTGCCATCGCGAATAAAAATCAAGTCTGTGACAATGTGCTCAATTTCTTCGGCCTGATGCGTGGTGACAATGATGGTTTTGTTCTGATCAAAATAGTCCTCAAGCAAATGCTGATAGAACTGTTTGCGGTAAAGAATATCGAGCCCTAATGTCGGCTCATCCAATACCAGCAATTGCGCATCAATGGCCATCACCAACGCCAGATGCAATTGCACAATCATGCCTTTGGACATTTCTTTCACCCGCATGTCCCGTTTTAGCTTGGTATGGGCAATGCTTTGTTCGGCCTTTGCGCGGTTAAATTTTGGATGCACACCGGCAACAAAATCGATGGCGTCTTGCACGCGTAACCATCGCGGCAAAATGGCCACGTCGGCGATAAAACAAACCTGCTCCATGAGTGCATCGCGATGACTGCGCGGATCCATGCCGAGTACATTCAGCTCGCCCTCGAACGGGACCAGCCCCAGAATTGTTTTTAATGCGGTGGTTTTGCCGGAGCCATTCGGGCCGATCAAGCCGACGATACGCCCACGCTGAATTTCAAGATCAATGTTATCGACCGCCACCGTTTTACCGTAGCGTTTGGTCAGCCCCTTGGCGGAAATAACGGCGCTCATGCTGCACCTCCAATTTTGGCTTGAGTGAGTAATTCCGATGCACTGAGTCCGAGCCGGCGTATCCGTTCAATCATGGCGGGCCATTCTTCATTCAGGAAACGCTCCCGTTCTGAGGCCAGTAATTTTTCACGGGCACCTTCGATTACATACATGCCGATACCTCTGCGTTTTTCGACCAGCGACTCGTCCTGTAGCTCCTGATAAGCGCGGGACACCGTGATCGGGTTGAGTTGAAAATCAGCGGCGATTTGGCGCACCGACGGCAGGGCATCGCCCGGCTTCAGCACACCATCAAGCAGCATGCCAATGACCCGATCCTTGAGTTGCCGATAGATTGGCGCGTTGTTGTTCCAGGTGTCACTCATGGTGCAATGCTCCGTCTGGGGTAATCAATTTTATTTCGTGTGATTTAGAAATAGCCATTTACGTCTGCGTTAAGGAAGGTCAACCTGCTTGAATTTTGATGTCCGGGAAGCCCATCAACTTGAGGATGAAATAATTTACAGCGGCCTCGCCAGGGTCATCCGAATAACTGATGAGCTCAGCGTAACGTGGAACACCCGCCTTGACCAAAACGTTCCAGATTTCCATGGCGGTTTTTGGTGTTCCGTCGGCATTCAGCAGCTCGGTGTACGGCACGTGCAGCGTTTTGCCGTCCGGCATTTTGTTTGGCGGGTTTTTTCCTGCGGCAATAAATATTTTGGCATAAACACCCTTGTCACCGTTTGATTTGGTGATGATGACTTGTTGGCGAATGGCGTCTGGATAATTCGTCGGCGGAATGGTTGTGTCAAACGCATGTTTTTTAGTGCCGACGGCGGTTGCTTCTGACGTGATCACAAATCCAAGTTTTTCCCATTTGTCAGCCGAATCCATAAATACTGAAATACGTTTTTGGCCGAGCTGTTCCAGCATGACAAAGGCCAGTGCCGATTCTTTGGTCAAGCCGGCACCCGAAATAATCACTGCTTCGTGGGCAATATTGACTCCGGCCTGGCCGAGCGTTTTGGCGAGTTGCGAAGAATTGGCCAGATTGCTCTTGAACACCTCAGCCGGGACATTGATAGCAAACGGCACATGCCCATCTTTGTATGCCTCTGCCGGGCGAACATCAAGCACACTAATTTGGCTGACCCCAACCATCCTGAGCATGGTGCTGTTCCAGGATTTGAGCCAGTTTGCGTCACGCAGATTTGACGGGGCGTCATAGGTCCAGAAGGGGAGATCACGCGGGTCGCTCAGCCAGCCCATTTGTGACTCAATAAACAGCGTCACTTTGGGATAATTCAACATGTACTTGAGGGCAAAAAACGGCACGGCCGCTGCACCGCCACCGCCGCAGTGCGTGTGAATTTGTTGTTCCGGCTTGATCCCCAGGTAGTTGAGTTGTTGTTGAATTTCCGCCGCCGACTTGAAAGTTTTGTCGGCATTGAAAAAATCTTCGCTGGGCAGCATGATGGCGTTGGGAATATGACCACGTTTGCCAAACGATAATATTTCACCAAAATGCCAATCGGGTGTGAGTGCTTCGAGCAACACATTGTTTTTTAGATCACCCGATGCGGTGATGAATTCCGGCAGGCGGATCCGCACGGATTCGTCCAGTTGTTTGATATTGAAGGTGCCCTGTGTCGGCGCGCGGGCGGCATCCTTGGTCACTGCAAATCCTAGTGCCTGCCATTTAGTCAGGCCGCCATCGAGGATAAAAATATTTTCTGTCGGTACGCCGTGGTAAACCAGCGAAAAAAACAATCGGGGTGCGAAATAGGTTCCGCCCTCATCATAAAGAATTATTTTTTTGTCGGCGCTGATTCCCCAGTTCTGAAAATGCTTTTGCATTTCAGCGGTTGTTGCATAGGGTGTGCCGTAGTCGAAGTAGGAAACATTCACAGCACCGGCAATATGTTTTTGTTGGTAAATCTGGCCGGGGGAGGCATCCAGAATGAGCAAATCAGCGTTGGTCAGATTCTTCTGCAGCCAATCGACCGTTACCAAATTGCGATGATGCGCACCGGGCTTTTTGGGAGCCGCCAACACTGGCTGCGTAAAAACAAGGCCGACAATCACAATGAGAAGGATGAGGAAACCGCTCATTTCCTGCCTAAGCGGTAATTTTTCGACACTTTTTGATTTGCCATTCGTATTCATGTTGCCCCCGATTTGCTGTCCGCGCGTCGCGCCAAGTGAGTGTAGGTTTCAAAACACCACACAGATATAGCGATGCGGTGTTGTAGCAAACTATAACAGTAGTGCGCGATTTGTCAACCGGCGCGCACTCCATGACAGCAAATGCGCAGAAGAGTCGAGATTGAAACAGGAGTAAGTGTGGACTAACTTATTTGGAAAGTCTCATCAATGATTAATTGGTGCGACCCCAAAGTTACCTGACAATCGTCTGATCTCTGGTCGTGATTTTTGGATCATGACCCGAGCCCAAATTTAAATCAAAGTCAGCTTGTGAAAGTTGTTTATACAACCCGGGTTGCAAGCGAATATGGCTGGAGACTGTTGCCAAATCATACTTTCATATTAGGCAGCTTCTAAAAACCCCAAAAGCTCCCTCCCCTGCGTAGGCAGGTGGCCAATTTATATTGCGGGTTCAAGGGCATCCAAAAATTGGCTACCGGCCTTTATCGCAGTGTATCCCGCGGGTAGTGTCTCAGTTTGAATGTAACGCTAATAAAAAACCCGCCGAAGCAGGTTATTGGGCTTACCGGCCCACATGAACTGCGTGTCTGTGTGGAATTTACCAAAATCGCCCCGATTTGTTATGATGCGCAATCATTAACGGAAGTGACCCAATGGCAGAATTTGAGTTTTCGCCAGAAAAGGCCCTTGCTGCTACTGCATTCTTAGCCCAGCAAAGCGGGGAAACGATGTACACCATATTGAAGATGGTCTATGTCGCTGACCGGATGCATCTAGAGCGCTACGGCAGGCCGATTACCGGGGATAGCTTCTATGCGCTCCCGGAGGGCGCATGCCCTACAAAAATTTATGACTCGATGAAGTCATTGCGCGGCGATAACGCGACAAACTACTTGCCCAGTGGCGAAGCGCTTTTGCGCGTAGATGCAAAGACTCATGATGTCGAAATTACAGGCATGCCGGATATGGGTGAGTTAAGCGCATCTGATGTTGAGTGCCTAGAAGAAACGATTTCCATCCTCAAAAAACGCGGTCGCTGGCATATTCGTGATATGGCGCATGATGTCGTTTGGAAGAATACCGCGAAGAATTCGCCAATGTTATTCGTGGAAATCGCTAAGTCTTTGGATGGAGGAGAAGCACTTTCCCAGCATATTGCGAATAGATTTTAGAGCGCCCAAGTTCGATCATGGCTATCCAATGCGGCCACGTTTATGTGTTGTACTCAAACGTAGCAGAAAAGGAAAAATTGATTGTCCCTGCATACGTTTTCAATGACAGCAAGGTTCGCGTTTTTCTAATAAACACCCAGCTTTCTACCTTCGTATTCACAACTCCAGAGTTGGCTAAACATGCGCTGCCTCTAAAGCAGGACACGAACAAGGTGTTTCTAACGCACGACTCGTGGTTATGCTGCAATGAGGTAGTTGGCGGTTGGAGTGTTGAAGAAATTGAAGAAAATGCCGCTGCACATCGTGGGCCAATTGATGCGCCAACTCTTAGCGCAGTGCGTGTAGTGATTGGAAGCTCGCGCCTCTATTCTGACAAGGAAAAGGCGCTCATCATGAACCAGTGGCCGCTATAACGCAAACTACTAATCGGCCAACTGCCGTTTCTAGGATTATTAATGTTGGCAAACCACCCCCGTTTTAATTTTTAGCGGCGGCGATTTCTTTCACAAACCACTCATCCAGCATTTTTTTCTCATAGCGCAGTGATTCATTGGCGCTATAACGATTTAATCCGCGCAAATAATTGAAGTCGGTAACCCGGGCATCGCCGCTTTTTACCACTTTGCCCTGCGCCTCAATCACGTACTTGAATTCCATCATTGGGAAATCCGCCCCACCACGCAAAATTCGCAAATCGCTGTTGGTATTAATACGTTGTGACTCAATTGAGCCGGCCAGATTAATATCGCGCACGTCAACTTTCAAATCCTGACCCGCCGGCAATTTTGCGCCCAGCTTGGCAAAGTGCAGACGCAACTCCTTGTACACGTCTTCTTTACCCGAATCCGAAAAAGGCATATCGGCATAACTCTCCGGCTTGGTGAAATTAACACTTACCGCCGAATACGCGTTGGACGCAAAAATAATGCTGCTTGCCGCAGCAAACACGATGCCGGTGAACGACAAAATACGAGAAGTCATGTTCATGATGTTCCTTTCATGTCTTTTCCACGCTTAAATCCAGTTGGACGAACAGGTTGTGGAGAGGCGATGTGGGTGGCACTATTTATTCTGACCAATACGACGACCACACGTTCGTACCAATCATGACTGCACAACGCCGGCCAATGACCGGGGGTTGACATCTGCAAGCGCGCATACAGCCATGCTCACATTCCGGTAAATCGGTCCGACCAAACCTCAATTGCTAGCCTGCATATTTCATGGGGGCACGTTCGATGAGGTGAAACGGGGGTTTCGCAGCGCATGCGCTGCGCCCGCTGAACCGGAAAGCCATGCAGGGCTTTCCGAGTGAATGGGCGAGTGATTTTTTGCCTGACCGACCATGGGATAGCTGGCCGTAGTGGGCAAATGAGCACGGGAGGAAGGCGAAAAAGCGCCGTCCAGTCGCCCGCTATCGAGCGTGCAGCCCGTTTTATTTGCGAAGAATTGACAATCCAAATTGGATTTAATGTTCTTCATTGTGCACTCTCTGGGTAACCACTGGCAACCCATGAAATATGCAGGCTAGCCCATTTGTTATGATGGCGCTTCGATTATCGGACTTTTTGCGAGGCAATTTTGCAAACTCATCAACTCAATGCGCGGCATTTGACCCGCGACTTATTGCATTTCAACACCATCAACCCACCCGGTCAGGAACGGGATTGCGCCTATTTCCTGGGTAAGATATTGACGGAAGCAGGGTTTGACGTGAAGTATCACGAATTCGCCTCGACCCGCACCAGTGTCATCGCCACCATCGGCGGAAAACAACCCAAACCACCGATTTGTTTTACCGGACACATCGATATTGTGCCGCTCGGCACTGCCGCGTGGAGCCGCGACCCATTCGCCGGCGAAACCGATGGTGATCTGGTTTATGGCCGGGGTTCAACCGACATGAAAAGCGGCATTGCGGCATTTGTGATCGCCGCCATTCAGCTGGCTCCACTATTAAAAAATTCACCCGGCATCACCCTGGTGCTCACCGCCTCCGAGGAGGTCGGCTGCGAAGGTGCAAAATATTTGGCGAACGAAAAATTACTCGATCGTGCCGGTGCCATCGTGGTGGCCGAACCGACCCTGAACTATCCCTATATCGGCCACAAGGGACTGATCTGGGTCGAGATTGAAACCAAAGGAAAAACCGCTCACGCGTCGATGCCGGAACAAGGCGACAATGCCATTCTGAAAATGAACAAGGTCATGAACGAGCTTGAACACTTCCAATGGAAACACCATTGTGGGGTTGACTGCCATCCGGTCATGGGCAAACCATCCATCAATATTGCCACCATCCACGGCGGGCTGAATACCAACTCAGTGCCGGACTCGGCAAAACTGACGGTCGATATGCGCACCGTGCCCGGCATCGATCATGTCCACTTGTGCCATTCGATCGCCCATCTGATTGGTGATCTGGGAACGGTCCGAAAGATTGTCGAAACCCCGCCGCTTTATTCAGAGCCGGACGAATGGATTGAAAGTGTGTTTGAACTTGCCACGCCCTATGTTGGCGCAGGCAACGGCGATCGCCCAACCCCACAGACCATCATGTTTTCCACCGATGGCGCCGATTTAAAACGCGGTTATCTGGCCAGCACCGCAGCGGCCGGTAATGGTGCGGTGCCCACCATCATCCTCGGTCCGGGGCAACCGGAAATGGCGCATCAAACCGACGAATGGTGCTCGATGTCCAAGTTGGATGCCTCGGTTGAAATGTTCAGCAAAATCATGCGCGACTGGAATCACCTCTAGCCTGCATATTTCATGGGGGCACGTTCGAGAGTGGGTGAATGGGCGAGTGATTTTTTGCCTGACCGACCACGGGATAGCTGGCTATCCCACGGGAGGAAGGCGAAAAAGCGCCGTCCAGTCGCCCGCTATCGAGCGT
>JANPNU010000322.1:0-2622 GCA_031427615.1 Burkholderiales bacterium | reverse complement strand
TGTGCGCCGAAGCTGGCAAAAATGCCCTGATCCTTCGGGTGTAGCATGGTCACACACATCACCGGGTACTGACCGCCGAGAGAGGCATCTTTTACCACAATGCCAAATCCGGCCGCACGCAAACCGCGAATGCCAGCGGCAATACGCGGGAAACGGTTGATCACCGCTTCCGGCACATCCGGCAAACAAATCGCATCACGAATAATGCGGAATTTGATGTCGCGCTCAAAAATCTCCGCCAGTGCCTGGGTACGCGCTTCCATCATGGTGTTGCCGGCTGACATGCCATTACTCACATAGATGTTGCCGATCACATTCACCGGAAAAAAAGCCGTTGCGCCGTCGCGTAAACGCGTATAGGGAATGGCACAGATGCCACGCGCGGCGTTGCCCGAATTCAAGTCGATCAATTGATCCGCCCGCACCGCCTTGTCCGGGTTATAGAACTGTTGCAATTCGGTATTCAGCAAACCCTTCGGCCAGGCCTTTCCTTTCGCCGGAAACCATTGCTCGTTCGGGTAATGAACAAACGGATTGTTGGCAACTTTTTCGCCAAGATAAAAATGAGTCCAGAAATAGTTGGTGCTGAGTCGCTCAAAAAATTCACCGAGTGCACTCGCACGCGCCGCCAGTTCCGAGCCGCCCTTGCCGTTGCTGAACAACCGGGTGCAGTCGCGATCGGTGACGTGCACTGACCAGATATTTTCGATTTCGTTCAGCCATGAACGCTCGACCACGTGAAAACCAATCGCGTCAAGTTTGGCGAGCAGCGTTGAAATGGATGACTCGAGCGAGCAATCCTTGCTGACAATGAAAGTTTCGGTGACTTGCATGTGCGGCTCCGTGAAATGAAGCCGTAAGGATACGCGAAGAACAAACCATTTCCGCAACGTTGCAACCGGATGGGTACGAGGCACCGACATGTTGAAAGCAAACCTGCCTTAATTGCTGAAAAATGTCTTGCCTATTGGTCTTTCACTTCCAAACTTAACCATCCGCCCCGCCTCGGAACACGCCGCGACGGCTTTGCGACAGTGGTCAATTCCCCGCATGACCCGGCAAAAATCGGGCAGAATGCTCGCAACGATGAAAACAACTTGAAAGATCAATCATGGACGCCACCATCCCCTATGCAATGGAGCTGTCGCTGTTGATTGCATTGCAGATCGCCATTTACGCCGGCGTTCGCGGCTGGGTGTTGTATGGCCGGCACAGCCAAAAGCTGGTGGCGTTGGTTGGCTGCGTTGGTTTATGTATATTGATCGGATTGACCGGTTTCAAATCCTACCAACGCGTGTCCATTTCCTCCGCCGAAACCACGCCATCAGGCTACATTAGTCAGCCTGATTTTTCAGCAAACCTCACCCCCGCCATGCGCGAAAACACCGGCCGAAACTACGTCAGACAAGTGTATTTGGACAGCGGTCGTATTCTTAACTACGAAATCGCCAGTGGTGAAAAAGTGCCGTTTGTGCCGGACGCAATTCAGATAAAAATGCGAGCCGATAAAGTTGCCGCAGACAATATTCAACGCGCCATGGCTCCTGAAATGCTGGGCAAGGCAATGGTGTGGGGGTTCATGCCGTTTGCGGTCATGTTGTTTGCTTTTTTGTTTGCACGGCGTGAATACAAACATTTGGTCACCCATCATGGCTTCCAGCCCATCACCATCCCGCGTTTTCAACCCAAGACCTTTGCCGAAGTCGAGGGTTTTGTCAGTATGCTGTTGGGCGCGTGTGAAGATGCCAAACTGCACACCACCCTCGAAATGATTCTTTCTCAAACCGACGACGGTCGCAAGGCGATGATTCGCGGATTACTCACCGAATTACGCGCCAATCAGGCTCCGCGGGAATTGATCGAAGCGTTTATTTGTCTGCTCGACAATGAGGTCGCCGAAAAAGCCTATGTGGTCATCCACAAATGTGAACGACCACCAAACATGCAACCACCGTCTGTTTCTCCCGGTAACGCCTGAGCGGGTTTACTTCACCAAGCCCATACGTTTGGCGTTTTCGATGTAGATCTTGCTGCGCTCGG
Organism: Burkholderiales bacterium; assembly: GCA_031427615.1. Taxonomy (GTDB): domain Bacteria; phylum Pseudomonadota; class Gammaproteobacteria; order Burkholderiales; family Usitatibacteraceae; genus UKL13-2. The sequence goes on along the minus strand of JANPNU010000322.1, from coordinate 582 downwards.
CCATAAACGCCGACATCTTGTCGACACCAATATCGACCAATTCAAAACCACCGTCGGCCATCCGTTTTTGGAAATCGGCGTCCTTGTTGATTTCCAGACAAATGTCCGAGACCTGTTTGCGCATTTCCGCCGACGCTGACTTGGGTAGAGCAATGCCACGATAGGCACCATCGACCCAATCAATACCCATTTCCTTAAAGGTGGGCACATCCGGAAATTGTGGATGACGTTTTTCGGTTGCCACCGCCAACACCCGTGTCTTGCCCTTTTGTGAAATCGCCAGCGTGATATACGACATGGCCATACTGACGTGGCCACCAATCAACGACGCCACCAGATCGCCGGTTCCTTTGTATGGCACATAGGTGGTCTTGACACCGGCAACGCCATTAAACCGTTCGGTCGCCATATGGTTGGCCGAATTAGTTCCCGAGCCGGCAATGGTGATGCTTTCCGGCGCCGCCTTGGCGGCTTTGACCAAATCCTGATAAGTCTTGAACGGACTTTCACTGCGCACCACAATCGCATCGGGCGTGTAATGATAAAAACACACGTTCTGAATATCGTCGGTTTTGTATTGGA
>JANPNU010000321.1:0-2505 GCA_031427615.1 Burkholderiales bacterium | reverse complement strand
CACCAGAGAGGGAGTTGATCGCCTATCGAGGCCCTGCCTTCACGATTGAATGGTATTGGGACGCTCACGGGCGAAGTCCGGCGCTGGAATATTTCTTGCACCACGTTCGTTGCGTGGTAATGACCTGGTCGGTGTATATGCCATGGTCACACCAATTTTGGCAAAGCCGAGAGGGTCGGCGATATTGAGTTGATATCCCAAGCCGATGGCACTTTTGTATCCCTGCAAAATTGGGTGGGCGTTGTCGATACCAAGATTAGCCAGTGCTATCCACTCTCCCCTTCGTATGACCAGTTTTTCATCGTCAACTCCCCCTGGCGGGGGCACTTGCCACGTTGTCACTACCGGGTGTTTTGTTGTCAATTCCGCGCCAAGAAACTTGATGGCACTGACGTCTTCGATCACCTTGCCATCAATGGTGGCCGGCACAAATCCCGCCGCAGTATAGGATAGAACCAGCAATCGCCCGTCCCTGAGCGGGACAGGGCGAAACAACCCGGATTCTGCGTTTGAGACTGCCGCGATTTTGCCTGTCGCGACCTCATAGCGGAAGATATTCGACACGCCTGTGTAATAGCTGCTGCCAAAAAGATACCGGCTGTCCGCCGAGAAGACAAAGCTTTCTGGAACCGAGTGCCCAAACCGAAATTCGCTTAGCGGTTTCATTTCACCCGCCAACACTTTTTTTATTTCCCAGACACGAAGGTACTGATCGCCGTTGACCTCGCCAATGGAGGCGGACAGGTATTGACCGTCAGGTGATACATCCAAGTCATAAGGCACGTGCTCGTAGGGAAATTCGTGGACCGGCAACCATTCCTGATACGGGAAAGGAATACGCACAAGCGATGCCACACCGCTCTGGTGGCGCACACCAACGAGTGATTGGTCTGATGGATTAAATGCCATGTCACCTATTCGCGCATTCTCCAAAAGCATCCGCGCGTTGCCTGTTTTGATGTCAACAGCCATCAGATCGCGTTGCGCGAGATTGTCATTGGTGTAGAAAATCGTGCCACTTTTGGCATCATGGGCGACCGAGGCAACCCGGTACAGCATGGCGCGTTTGATATCGACCAAACGCCTGATGCCGCCATCGCGAGTGCTAAGGACACCGACGTGCTCAACGACACCCGGATAACGAAATGCGGCCAGTATGTTTCCGCCCGCTTCATCGTAAAACATTCTGGAAATGGATCCGACGGCCCCGGCCGACAGTCTTTGCTCTTGAGTAATCGGATTTTTGCGCACTTCAATCAAATTTTGCAGTTGAAAATCCCTTTCAAAGATGCTCCAAGCCTGCCATGCCTGCTCCAATGGCAGTCCAAAAACCATCTCAAACTGATCTGCGTAATACCTTTTGCTGTTTTCGTCGCGCTTGATCCATTGAATGATTTTTTCTGGTGAATATGCATACGCGAGCCAAGTAAAAAACCTGGTTCCATACAGGTATGCGTTTGCACCGATCTGAAAATCCACCCTTACCGCTTTCGACACCAGCTCAAGAGGATCCGGGAATGGCGCGTTATCACGAATCATGGCTCGGAAAACCATCTCATCATAGCCACCTTGGGCGCGCCCGACCCCGCCACCCATCCATGTTTCCATGAAAACAGCACCGCCTTCTATATACCAGCGCGGAGCAACAAACCGCGGTACAGTCAAATAATTGTAGAGCAACGTTTCCGGATTCTGTGAGCGAGGAATAATCTTGCCAAGAAAAAATTGTCTCCAACGCTGATCCTGCCTGGAGGAGACGTCACCTTGGGTAATGTGCACCAACTCGTGGTTCATCAAGGAAAACATGCGTTCACTTGCGGGAAATGTTTCAAATGCCTTTGATTGGGGGCTGACATCAAACACCAGGCGATTGTTTGGTGCAACCCCGGCAGATGCGTTGCCATAATCTGCCAGATCCGTAAGCAAGACAGTGGTTGGACCTGAAGGTGTCCAGTCAAAGTTTTTTTTCTGCCAGTTCAGCGCGTTGGTGAAAGTGCGAACCGAATGTGGTCGCAAATAATCGAGCGGGTCAAAATAAACAAGTCTAAGATCCCTGGTCTCGACATAAGACATGCCAAGGCTGAGCTGGGCGCTGGCGACCACTGGCATCAGTATAAACAGCAAAATATAGAGTCGATTTCGCACGCCGCCCCCTTGAATATAATGCCGGTCGCAATGGCCTAATCTCAATTAGCTTCTGTTGCTGTTGCCAATTTTGCACGATTTCCCCTGAAAACGAAACGACAGATTAGTTGTTGCAGAGTCGGCTTTGCCCTCTGAAGGATGGCTTTCAGACATGCTGGCTTCGGAGCAAAGAGCCGCCTCTAAGCAACGAAAAAAACGCCGGTGATCACACCGGCGTTTTTAATTAAAAAATTATTTAGTAGGCTACTTTGAACGACCTGCTGCATTGCCTGCTGCATTGCCTGCTGCATTGCCTGCTGCATTGCCTGCTGCATTGCCTGCTGCATTGCCTGCTGCATTGCCTGCTGCATTGCCTGCTGC
>JANPNU010000320.1:0-2167 GCA_031427615.1 Burkholderiales bacterium | reverse complement strand
ATACAGCTTCGTCAACAGTATCCCACTGCTACAGTAGCACCATCAAAAACTACTGACGTCGTGTAGCAATTTGATTTGAAGCCATAGTGAATTGTATTTTCAAGACTGTAGAGAATAAAATTTGTCGTGAAACACTTCCTTCACGGTCTCAACCTTGGTCTCTTTGTCGATGGTTTTCATCTTCACCGTGATGCCGATGATTTCATCCCTGGTCTTGCCTGCATCACGCGCGGCAGCGGCACGCAGGACGCTGGCAGCACCGTAGCGATCCTGTACCTCACGGCTGATGTTGTAACGTTTGGACACCTGTTCGGCGGTCTGCAGCATGTTCCAGTAAATGGCCGGCTTCTTCGCCACCAGATTCGGGTCGGCATACATGTGCTTGTTCATCTCGTTCTGCACACACGAGATCGACTCGACCCCGCCGGCCACAAACACGTCGGCCTCGCCAGCGATGATGCGCTGCGACGCCATCGCAATCGTCTGCAAGCCGGACGAGCAAAAACGGTTTACCGTCGCGCCCGACACTGTTACCGGGCAACCCGCCATCAGCGCAATCTGCCGCGCGATGTTGCCACCGGTGGCGCCTTCAGGTGTGGCGCAACCCATCAGCACGTCTTCGACTTCAGCCGGGTCGAGCCTGGCGCGCTCCATCGCCGCCTTCACTACAGCGCCGCCCATGGTCGCGCCATGTGTCATGTTGAGCGCGCCGCGCCAGGATTTTGCAAGGCCCGTACGGGCGGTGGAGACTACGACTGCATCGGTCATGGTGTGGCCTTTCTTGAAAAACTCAAATGGTGCTGGTTTGGAAAGCGTTGGTGGGAGCGGGTTGCAGGCCAATGGTGGCTGTAGATCGGCTGTTCATGCGGGTTTTGGGGCATTCGACCAATCCCAATTACCGTACTTTGACATATCAAGGCCAAAGTGACGCCGGACATTTTCGTCTGCCGTGTCGAGATGCTCCGGATGCACAGCGTAGAAACCGAGAATTTCGGTGCGTACCTTCTCCAATTCGTTCAACACAAACAGATTCGATTCGGCATCATCCAAGCCCGTCTTGCCGGCAACCTGCGCCCGGAAGGCGGTCTCGAGAGCAGTTACCTCAGCCGGTTTCATCTTGAGATACGCCCTTTTTCAGGCAGCGGCCACCAGTGGCTCAATCCGCGCCAGCTCGCGCGCCAATTGCTGCTTCGCCACTTGCTCATCGAATCGCGCCTGCAAACGCAGCCAGTAGCTGTCGTTCAAGCCAAAATACTTCGACAGTCGCAGAGCGGTATCCGCTGTCACAGAACGTTTGCCCCGGACAATTTGACTGATGCGCAGGGCCGGCACGCCAATTGACTTGGCCAACTGATACTGGCTGACACTCATCGGCCCGAGGAACTCTTCAGAGAGAATTTCGCCGGGGTGAACCGGTGCGAAGTCACGTTTCATCGCGCACACTCCTTTAGTGATAGTCCACGATTTCCACATCACGCGCATGTCCAGCCGAAAACGTAAAGCAGACTCGCCATTGCTCATTGATCCGGATGCTGAACTGCCCTTTACGATCTCCCACAAGCGCTTGAAGGCGATTTCCCGGCGGCACTCGCAACTCGGCTACGGCATTGACGACGTTAATCTGCTCCAGCTTACGCGCCGCAACACGCGCCAGTTCGTTCGGAAATCCCTTGATGAACCTGCCTTCAAAAACGGCTTTGGCAGTGCTGTTTTTGAAGCTTAGTATCATATGGCGATATTATCTCACGCTACCGGTTAGTTAAATGTCTTCCCCTGCTCCGCCAGCTTCGTCAACAGCGGCGCAGGCTTCCAGAACCCTGGATCGGCATGCGGATTTTTCGCGAAGCGCTCGATTGAAGCAACGACATTCTTCAAGCCCTTGCTGTCGGCGAAGAACATCGGGCCGCCAAGGTATGACGGCACACCATACCCGCTCATGTAAATCATGTCGATATCGACCGCTCGCATGGCGATGCCTTGTTCCAATATCAGCGCGCCTTCGTTGACGAGGGCATACATCAGACGCTCGACGATTTCGTCGTCGCCGATCTGGCGCGGCGTGATGCCGAGTGTCTTGCGGTGTGCCTCCAGAATGCCCTGCACCAGCGCTGACGGATACGGCGTGCGGTCACCGGCTTTGTAGTCGTACCAGCCGGCGCTGGTCTTC
>JANPNU010000319.1:0-2461 GCA_031427615.1 Burkholderiales bacterium | reverse complement strand
CATCCTGAAAGTCTTCGCCACCGCCTTCTTGACCAAAGGTGATTTCTACTTTGTAAAATATCTGGTTTTCGATCATGGTATCGCCCAGGTATTCCTTCTTTACGGACGGATCATTCAATCCATACGGCAAGAGCGCAAAATAAATTACAGAATTGGTGGAGGATGTATATTTATTACTCATCGAATCTGGCTTTGCGCCATGGCAACATTTTGTCCAGCCAGCCTGGCACAATCTTATTGGTGAAATGCGGATACAACACCAGCCCGTCACGTTGTGCATAGGGCAGGTGCAAATGATAGTCGATGATGCCGCCGTCCCAGTAGGTGCCGGTGGCCGCGCCGTCAATATGTTTGACGCCTTCAAGGATGAGCGGAATGGAGCCAGAGGCAATCAGTGCATCGGCAAAATTTGATTCACCAAGACGTGTGTACTCGGTGTGAAATGGGTCGAATTTTTGTCTTCCGGTCAGCGACCCGGTGTTGAATGGTGCAAATTCTTGTGGCCCACTGTAGAACCAGGTTCGATCCAGAAAATGACGCAAATGTTTTCGCCCGACCATGTTGGCAACGGCCGCCATTGCATAACCGGCGTGAGTGCGACCACGCGCTTCACGTGCCAAAATGCCCTTGCCGCGTACCGCCAGCACGTGCAGGCGATAGTGCGGATGGGTGAGCACATCATTAACGTACCCAACAAACAAGTTGTTTATCAAATCGCGCGCGTAGGCGGTGATGTACGATGCCGTGATTTTTTTTGGATAGTATTGCTCGCTGTAAGCTTTGGCAAAAGTGTGTAGTGCCGTGCGCGTGGCGTCGGCGGAAAATACACCATTGATATTGCCGCGACACACGGCCGCAAAACGCCACGCCCCAATCGAGGCGCCGATCAAATCAATGGGGGCAGCGCGTTTGGCGGCACCCTGCGGCAGCCAGTCGGCAAATAACCACTCGTCCAGTTTTGCCAACCCCAGCCCCTTGGGGCCGCCGGCGGCACCCGGCACAATTTGAATATCTTCCGGACGCAGGCCGTGTTCACGAATGTGTTTCATTGCGCGCGGCCCGGCTTTGATCTCGAGCATGTTCACGGCGCACAGCCGGTTTCGAAAAAATCAAAATAGCCGCGCAATAACAATTGTGGTGCCTCGATTTGCGGGTAATGTCCGATGCCGTGTAGCAACATGATGTCGGCTTCCGGAACCAGCTCACGGTAGCGCTCCGACATATGCCGGCCGGAAATCGGATCACTCTCGCCAGCAATTAAACGAATCGGGATGGGGCGGTGTAAAACGTCACCAATGGCGTGAATGAGTGCGCCCACCCAGCGGGTTCGATAACGGCGCCGCTCGCGCATATACCCGATGAGTTGCGGGAATATTCTGACGCCGTCGTTTTCATTGATCAGCGCCCACATCACATCGATGTCGGCTTTGCTCGGCGCTGAGTTGGCCCCAAAAATATCGGTCATATTGGCGGCAAAACGCGCTTTGGTGATGTATCGGGCGATGTAGCGGCCAAGCGGCGACAGCAACAGCCGCTGCACCAGATGGGGCCGGTGGGTTTCGGGGAAAAGTCCGCCGTTTAAAAGACAAATGCTTTGAAGCTCAACCCTGGCCGAGCCGTCGTGGTGGCGCGCCAGCAACTCCTGCGCAACCGTGTCGCCATAGTCATGTGCCATGATGTGATAGTGCTGAATGCCGAGACGCGACAGCAGTTCTTCGCACAAATCCGCCTGATCGAGAATGCTGTACTGGTAATCGGTTGGTTTGGCGGAAAAGCCGAAGCCGAGCAGGTCGGGCGCAATCAGATTAAACCGCGTGGCAAGTTGTGCCCATATCGGCGACCAATCCCACGATGCGGTCGGGAAACCATGAATCAGCAATAACACCGGCCGGCCATCCGGTAACGGCATTTCGCGATGAGAACGTTTAAAAAATACGCGGTGCGAGCGATGCGGAAAAAATTCGCCGCCCGCCCGCCAGTCTTCAAGGGAATAAAAAACTTTGGTCAAAACGCGCTTGTCTGAGTGATTTTCTTGAATGCTATTATCGTTAAAAACGCCACTCAAAGAAAGAAACCATGTCTAAGCTGTTCTCCCCCCTGACAATTCGTCAAACAACATTCAAGAATCGTATTTTTGTTTCACCAATGTGCCAATACGCCTGCGTTGATGGCCTGCCCAACACATGGCATTTGGTGCATTTGGGCAGCCGTGCTGTCGGTGGCGCCGCCATGGTGATGACGGAGGCTGCGGCGGTGACGCCGGTGGGCCGCATTTCGCCGGAAGACGCCGGCATATGGAATGATGCCCAACGCGACGCCTGGCAACCGATCGCCGCCTTTATTCGCGCTAATGGTGCCGTGCCTGCCATGCAACTCGCCCACGCCGGACGCAAGGCGTCTACCTACGCGCCCTGGCGCGGGCTGCCGGGTAAACATGGCATGGTGGATGAAAATAATGGCG
>JANPNU010000318.1:0-4553 GCA_031427615.1 Burkholderiales bacterium | reverse complement strand
CGGTGAGTATGTGATTCGTGGACTTTCTTGTCGGCAGATTTCTGACCACATTGAGCGTGGTATGAGTGTGCAGCAAGCGGTGGATGCGGTGCTTGATCAGTTGGGCCGTGATTTTAATGGTGACATTGGGCTGATTGCGATTGACGCAAACGGTGTCCCTTATGCGAGTCACCGCACACAAGACATGCCGCACGCATGGTTTTGTGGGCAGGGCGGGACGATTGCAAAGATGCGAGTCGAAAAGACGTAATGGTCATTGTTGCCGCGGCTGAAAAATTGCCTGATACGCACCCGAGGACAGAAACACACCAAAGGTAATGGCGGCAATGCCAAAATAATCGGCTGGTCGCGGCATTTCTCCCAACAGTGGAATAGCGGCCAGCATGGCGAGGACCGGCACCAGCGACGCAAAACTCGCGCCCAATGATGCGCCCAGAATGCTGACCGCGCGGGCATACGCGACCAGTGAAATAATGGACACAAATATTCCCTGATAAATGGTTTGAATCACAATGGCACTGATGGGCGCTTCCGCAATACGGTGTGGAAGAAAAAACGCATAGAGCGGCAGATACCACAGGGCAGAAACCACCGACACAACGGCCGCCGCGTGCAGGGCGGTGAATCCTTTCAGACTGGCGGTGCGCATGGCAACGGTAAAACTTGCCCAACACATCGCAGCAGTCAGAAATAACAGGTGCCCGCGCCAATTGCCTGTTTCAAAACTGGTGAGGCCGGATCCAACAAGAATCACAATGCCAACCGGGATGAGTAACAGGCCGAGTTTGCGTGGCCCGGCAATTTTTTCGTGCAAAAACAAAATCGCCAACAACGCTGTCCACAGTGGCATGGTGCCCGGTATCAGCGCGCCTGCGTGTGCGGCTGGTGCAAATTGCAAGCCGCCGGAAGCAATTAATACATACGGCACACCCGCGCCAAAACAAATGACCAGCCAAGTCTTGAGCCCAATAAGATGCAAACCAAAACCGCGTCGAATGACGATGGGTAATAACAACAACCCGGCACAGGCAAATCGCAGCGCGGTGATGTCATAGGGGGAAAGCGACGTGGTGACGCCGTAGCGGGTGAGTAAAATCCAGCCCACCCAGATCGAAATGGCGAACAGACCCCAGGCTGCCCCATTCAGGTAATTCGCGTGTGGCAATGGGGCATTGGCAGAAACCATGACAAATCATTTCTGAGTGGGCAAAGATAACAGTCTAGCAGTGCCGGACACCAAGCTTATTCACTACAATAACAATATGAACCTAGATATTGCCAACGATCAGCCGGCCAAGCCTTTCAAAATTCCGCGCTCGACCTTGATTGTGATTCACAATGATCAACGCGAAGTCATGTTAATGGAGCGCGCCGATCACCCTGGTTATTGGCAGAGTGTCACCGGCAGTCAGGACAGCGCTGAAACGTTGCGGCAAACCGCGCTGCGTGAAGTGCGCGAGGAAACCGGCATCGATGCGACCAATTTGGACTTGATCGATTGGCAACAACAAAACGAGTATGAAATTTATGAAATATGGCGACATCGATATGCGCCGGGGGTTTCGTACAATCGTGAACACGTGTTTGCTCTTTGTATCCCCAGCTCGGTGTTGATCGTATTAAATCCGCGAGAACATTTACGATACGTCTGGCTGCCCATTGAACAAGCCGCCGCGGCATGCTTCTCAGCGACCAATCGTGACGCTATTCTGGCGCTGCCGTCAAAACGATTGACCCATGGCGGTAACCGGATGTAAATGATGAGTGCGACTATTTCCATTGCGACCTACAATATTCACAAGGGGCTGTCGCCACTGAATCGCAAAGTGGTGATTCATGAAGTGCGCGACACCCTGCATGACTTTGATGCCGATATTGTATTGCTGCAGGAAGTGCAGGGTTCACACGCCAAACACCACAAACGATTTAACAACTGGCCGGACCGACCTCAGCACGAGCATATTGCCGACAAAGAAGAGGGGCGTTACACCGATATTGTTTACGGCTCAAACGCCCAAAACCGGCATGGTGACCATGGCAACGCGATTTTGTCAGCCTATCCGATCATCAATTGGGTGAATCGTGATGTCTCGCATCACCGTTTCGAAAACCGCGGGCACCTAATGACGCGCATCGCGGTGCCGGGGCTGGCTGTACCGCTGACTTGTGTGTGTGTGCATTTGGGGCTGTTTCATCGCAGTCGGATCATGCAAATCGAGCGCCTGATTGAGTTTCTGCAAGACGCGGCTCCCGCGCCGGCACCGCTGGTGGTGGCGGGTGACTTTAATGATTGGCGGGCGCGACATAGTCGCTTGAGTAAAAAACTCGCTGATAAACTCGGCTTGGCTGAGGCCTTCGAAATATCGCACGGCGCGCCGGCGCGCACCTTTCCGGCGATCATGCCATTGTTCACACTCGATCGAATTTATGTACGCGGCATGAAAGTTGAGACAGCGAGCCTGTTGCACGGCCATGTCGAGGGGGCGCGCTGGCGCCGCATGTCCGACCATGTCGGCTTGGCCGTTCGCCTTTCGCCCTTGTCGCCAGCCATCAAGGATCGCAATCCAGTAGGTGACGAATGAACCTTGTCCCAGGGAATCGAATTTCGTTGTTAAAAAACGGTGCGGAGTTTTTCCCGGCGTTGGAGACAGACATCGATGCGGCAGTGGCCGATATTTGCGTTGAGACCTATATTTTTGTTGAAGATGTTTCCGGGCTACGCATTGCGAATGCCCTCATGCGTGCGGCCGGCCGTGGTGTGAACGTGCGGGTGATGATAGATGGCTTTGGATCCCGAACCACGCCACCGGAATTTTTTGATCGCATGCGGAACGCGGGGGTGGTGGTTTACATTTATTTGCCGGTGCGCACAGTGTTCGATTTTCGACGGCATCGTGTGCGCCGGTTGCACCGGAAAATTGTCCTGATTGACGGCAAAACCGCCTATGTCGGCGGCATTAATATCATCGATGACTTCAATAAAAATCTGTCTGCAGACATGCCGCGATACGATTATGCGGCCAGATTGGAAGGGCCGATATTGGCGGACATCTATCCGAGTGTGCAGCACCTTTGGCAGACGATGCAATGGTTTCACCTCAAACGGAAGGTGCGCCGTATTCTGCCGCCAGCGGTGTCGCCTTTGCCGGTCGGACCGTCCGCCTTGGTATTTATTGCACGTGATAATTTCCGCAGTCGTCGCAGCATTGAGCGCGCCTATATCGAGGCGATTGATGGTGCCAAAAATGAAGTGCTGATTGTCAGCTCGTATTTTTTCCCAGGTAGAAAATTGCGCAATGTACTGGTGAATGCGTCACGACGTGGTGTATTGGTCACTGTGTTATTACAGGGCGCGGCAGATCATCCCATTTTGCAAATGGCGACCCGCGCGTTATACGACAAATTTCTGGGTGCGGGCATCGCGATTTACGAGTATCAACCCGCCATGTTGCACGGCAAAGTGGCGGTAATCGATGGTCGCTGGGCAACGGTTGGTTCCTCCAACCTCGACCCGTTTAGTTTGCTGGTCAATCGGGAAGCCAATGTGGTTGCCATCGACACGGAGTTTGCGGAATCCTTGCGTGCGTCGGTGATGGCTGAAATCAAAGCAAATGCGATTCAACTAAATTTTGCCCGCTGGCAGCAGCGTGGGCCGTGGTCAAGATTAAAATCGTGGGTGGCGTTAAAGTTTGCACGCCTGGTCACAGCAATTATTGGTGTGAAATACGACTGATAAACTCTATTATTGGCGCGCTGTTCCAGTCGATAACGCTTCAATCATCCCGCCAGCGCTAGCTTTACTTTTGCTCGCGACCATTTTTGAAAGCTGCGGCGAATCAATACTGGCTTCGCCTTCGTCAATTTTTGAAAACCACCCTAGCGTGCGCCAAATATGTTCCCTGGACACATTTTTGCGATATTTTTTGCAAAGCAACATTTTTTTGCAGTTGCTGGGTAATAGCCCGTTTGCATTGCAACAATTGCGATTTCGCGCGGTGCCAATTTCATCGGAATTGCCACGCACGCCATTTGATTTTTTCCTTATGTCACAATAGCGCGACAAGTTTTTGACATAAAACTGCGGTCAGGTTTTTGTGATAAACGAATAGCTCGTCGCCGACGAATGAACGGCCAACGAATTGACGTGCCATGGTCATTTTGGATTCTCCAGACCATCACATGCCGCGCAATCGCAATCGCAATAGTCAACGTCAAAAAATAATTTCAATGATTCGTTAATGGCAAATTGTATTGGAGCAGTGAAATGAATGATCGTCCGTCCACCGCTGGTATTGACAACTACTGGTTGCCATTTTCGCCGAATCGATATTTTCGCGACCATCCAAAAATTCTTGCCAGCGCCAAGGGTGCCTATTACACAATGGATGACGGTCGCAAATTGTTTGATTGTTTGTCGGGGCTTTGGTGTTGCCCGATTGGACACGCTCATCCAAAAATTACCGAAGCGTTAACCCGCCAGGCGGAAACGCTCGACTATTCGACCGCGTTTCAATTTTGTAATCCCGTGACATTGACGCTCGCCGAGCGTATTG
>JANPNU010000317.1:0-3362 GCA_031427615.1 Burkholderiales bacterium | reverse complement strand
CGACCGAGTCGCCGCTATGTCCGTCATTTCCCGGCAAACCGTACGCCTCAATACAGGCACGCTGTAAATCGGGTGCCCGACGTAGCAATACGGTGTAGTCACCAGCCATCGGCAATAACAACATGCCCAAGGTGCGCGCGCGTTGTGACTGGGCAAGGCGGTGCAAATTAAACGCCTCGGTTGGTGGCAGTGGAACGGCAATCGGGGCCGCAATTGCATGGTCGGCGATAGGTGCCGCTTGGCGCGGTTTGTCAGGCTTGGCGGTGGCTTTGGTTGCTTTTGGCGGGCGGCGGGCGTTGCGTGCCTTTTCATCTGCTCGGCGGCCCATGGCCAATAACATTTGCCGGGCATTTTGAAAGTCGCCGCGCCATAACAGCGCCGTACCTTCACACGCTAATCGATAGGCGGTGTCGGCCGACATTTGTTCATCCGCCACCACAACACGTTTATGCGGGGCGATGCCACTTTCGGAGCGCCAGCGGGCGGAGCCGGCCATGCCGTTGGGTTCAACCCAACGAATAATCGGGAACGCACTCATGCCTGCTCCCGGCGTGTTCCGGTAAAACCAAGTTTGGGAAAATTGCGTGCAGAAAAACGGAAAGATGGATTACAAATCACGTGCGGAGTCCGGATATTTAATGTACGACAGCATACGCGTAACCATCCATGGTTCAACGATGGGCCACAAAATAGATATTTGTTTCTTTAAGTTGTAACAGGGGAGGGCCAGATACAGGCTCCCCCAGCCACGATTGGAATCAAATAAATACGGCTAAGCCTGTGATTTAGCGTGGTTTTTTGCGCTGCACAATGCTAAAATTAAGGATTGTCTTATTGGAATGCATCACATGCCACGCGCCCTCAGAAATATCGCCATCATTGCCCACGTTGACCACGGTAAAACCACGCTGGTTGACAAACTTCTCCATCAAGCCGGATCGTTTGCCGCGCACCAGCACATTGCTGAGCGGGTGATGGATTCGAACGACCTTGAAAAAGAGCGTGGCATTACCATTCTCGCCAAAAACACCGCGGTGGATTACGAGGGTGTGCATATCAATATTGTGGATACACCAGGGCACGCTGATTTTGGTGGCGAAGTTGAGCGGGTATTGTCGATGGTGGATGGTGTCTTGCTGCTGGTGGATGCGGTCGAAGGTCCGATGCCACAAACACGGTTTGTGACCAAAAAGGCGCTGGCGCTGGGCCTGAAACCCATTGTGGTGATTAACAAGATTGACCGTGATGGTGCCCGCCCGGACTGGGTGGTTAACCATACCTTTGATTTGATGGACAAGTTGGGTGCAACCGAAGAACAGCTCGATTTTCCGGTTGTGTACGCCTCGGCGCTGAATGGCTGGGCCACCATCGATTTGTCGCAAAAACCAAACGATATGCGCGCCTTGTTTGAAACCGTGCTCAAACACGTCCCGGAACCAACTGGCAATCCGGAGGAGTCGCTGCAATTACAAATTTCCGCATTGGATTATTCGACCTATGTCGGCCGTATCGGCGTCGGACGTGTGCGTCGCGGCAAGGTCAAGGCCGGCCAAGACGTGATGTTAATGACCAACGGCACCCAGAAAAAAGCCCGCGTGAATTTGGTGCAGGGTTTTCAGGGATTAAACAAAGTTGAATTGGATGTGGCCGAGGCCGGCGAAATTGTGCTGATCACCGGAATTGATGACCTGTCGATTGGGTGCACCATTGCCGACATCGAAAAGCCGGAAGCGTTGCCGACCATGGGTGTTGACGAGCCAACCTTGACCATGAATTTCATGGTGAATAGCTCGCCACTCGCCGGGCAAGAAGGCAAATTTATCACCAGCCGCCAGATTCGTGAACGCCTCGACAAAGAGTTGCTGGTCAACGTCGCGTTAAAAGTTGAAGAAACCCAGGACACCGACGTGTTTCGTGTTTCCGGCCGTGGTGAATTGCACCTGACTATTTTGCTCGAGACCATGCGCCGCGAAGGCTTTGAATTGGCCGTCGGCAAGCCGATGGTGGTGTACAAAGAAATTGATGGCGTGAAATGTGAGCCGATTGAAATGCTCACCGTTGATGTTGAAGATACCCATCAGGGCGTGGTGATGGAAGCGCTCGGTGCGCGTCGCGCCGATCTGGTCGATATGGTACCGGACGGTCGCGGCCGTGTTCGCCTTGATTACCGCATTCCTGCGCGTGGCCTGATCGGTTTCCAAACCGACTTCATGAACATGACCCGTGGTACCGGCTTGAAGAGCAACGTATTTGATGAATACGCCCCATTGCGTGGTGATATTGCATCGCGTCGCAATGGTGTGTTGATTTCAGCCGAGAAGGGTGATGCGGTTGCTTATGCCTTGTGGAAATTGCAGGATCGTGGCCGTATGATTGTTTCGCCGGGTGATCGCCTTTATGAAGGCATGGTGATTGGTTTGCACAGTCGCGACAACGATCTGGTGGTCAATCCGATCAAGGGTAAACAGCTGACCAACGTGCGTTCATCGGGTACCGATGAAGCGGTCGCTTTGGTTCCGCCGATTCAGATCACGCTTGAGTCCGCCATTGAAATGATTGAGGACGACGAGTTGGTTGAAATCACACCAAAGACGATTCGAATTCGCAAACGCTTCCTGTTGGAGCATGAGCGCAAGAAAGCATCACGCGAAGCAGCTTAATGGCAACATCGACGGCAGCATAGAACTTTGCCCAGTTGACGCGCTGTTTCAGGCGTATTTGGCTGAAAACCGGCGTCGAATAAGCGGTTTTGTTGAATAAGCGGTTTTGTCAATCAAGCGGTTCCAGTCGTATAAAAACAATCAGGCCACGTGGTTTCCCACGTGGCCTTTTGTTTTTTTGTTAGAACCACCATGCGCCTACTGGAGTGTCGTCGGTTTGAGCTGTCCGGTTACCGCTTCGCTATGCGTCAAGAGGGCGTGTTCAAATCAATAAAGTTATGTTCGGGCGATATGAGATTAAGGGCTGTGGAATGGAACACTTTTCACACAGTTTCACAATCGAAGCGGGCTGACGTGCGTGCTAAACTGATCGTTCAACTTCTAGGATAAGTCGTGGAAAAACAAATGGTTATCGACTCTATGCGCACAAGGTTTTGGCCTCGAGTCCGGTTTCCCCGCCTAGCAGCACCGTCCCATCTCGTCCAGTGTTCGCAATGATGCTGATTCCAAGCTTGCGATCACACGCCGTCCTTCAGACAAAACCATGAGCAACGACATCATGTTGTGGGTGCTTTTGGCGGGGTTGGGGGTGACCGTTCTGATCGGCTTTGTCGTGCTGGTTCAACAAAACCGACTACACACCCAGATGCAACAAATGCCGGCCACCCTCCGCACCCTGCAAACAACCGAACAGGCGACCCG
>JANPNU010000316.1:0-3587 GCA_031427615.1 Burkholderiales bacterium | reverse complement strand
ATTCGCCCATGTTTCACCAACTGGAAGGACTGTGGGTCGAAGAAAACATTAGTTTGGCAAGTCTTAAAGGCACCTTGACGCAATTTCTCAATGCATTTTTTGAACGCGACAATATGCAAATTCGTTTTCGGCCATCGTATTTTCCATTTGTTGAGCCCGGAGTGGAAGTTGATATGGAATGGGAAAACAAGGGCGGCAAAATTAAATGGCTCGAAATTGGTGGCGCGGGCGTGGTCCATCCGCAAGTGCTGCGTAATGGCGGAATAGACCCAGAAAAATATTCCGGCTTTGCCTTTGGCATGGGACTCGATCGCCTCGCCATGCTGAAATACGGCGTTAATGATCTGCGTTTATTTTTTGAAAATGACGTCAAATTTCTTTCCCAATTTCGCTAAACAAGAATAAGAGTCCAATCAATGAAAGTTTCAGTTAATTGGTTAAAAGAATTGGTTGCGGTTGACCTCAACGCCGAGGAAATCGCGCACAAACTGACCATGGCGGGCCTCGAAGTTGAAGAGCAGTCACCCGTTGCAGCCGCTTTCAACCGAATTGTTGTAGGCGAAGTAAAAACGGTTGCGTCGCATCCGGATGCCGACAAGTTGCGCGTCGCCCAAGTTGATGTCGGCACTGGTGCCTTGCTACAAATTGTCTGCGGTGCGCCTAACGTCGCCGTCGGTATGCGGGTGCCATGCGCTTTGGTTGGTGCATTCCTGCCAGGGCTGGAAATCAAACAAGCCAAGCTTCGTGGTGTTGAGTCAAACGGTATGCTTTGTTCGGCGCGTGAGTTGGGCCTATCGGACGACCACGGCGGCCTGCTGGCATTGCCAGCGGATGCGCCGATTGGCGAAGACATCCGCAAATACCTTGATCTGGATGATGTTGTACTCACGCTAAAAATCACCCCTAATCGGGGTGATTGTTTATCGATGATTGGAGTCGCCCGCGATCTGGCGGCTGTGACCGGCGCGCGCCTGCGCTTGCCAAAAACCACCGCCGTTGTTTCAAGTGGCACCCAGCAGCGTGCAATAAACATTTCCGCACCTGCCGACTGTGGCCACTATCTTGGCCGTGTCATCAGCAATATCAATACACAGGCTGCAACTCCCGAATGGATGACGCGCCGCCTCGCGCGTGGCGGATTCCGCGCGATCTCACCGTTGGTTGATATCACCAACTACCTGACACTTGAGCGTGGACGGCCGATGCACGCATTCGACAACGATAAGCTCGTTGGAAACATCAACGTGCGCTTTCCAAAATCCGGCGAGGCCATGAATTTACTCAACGAACAGCAGGTGGTGTTGCAGCCGGACATGCTGTTGATTACCGATGAGCAAGGCCCGATTGCAATGGCTGGCGTCATGGGTGGGCTGGAATCATCCGTCGCCGATGCCACGACCAATATATTTTTCGAAGCGGCTTACTTTAATCCTGATGTGATTCAAGGCAAGACGCGTACGCTTGGCATTAATTCGGACGCGGCGTTCCGATTTGAACGCGGCGTGGATCCCCTGTCCACGTTAGACGGAATTGAATATGCAACCGAGTTGGCGTTGGCCATTTGTGGCACGCCGCAAACGACAGTTGGCCCGATTACCGAGGCGAAGGGTGCGTTGCCGGTGCGCCAAGCAATTCGCGTGCGGTCGGCACGTGTCAATGCGCTGATAGGCATGTCCATTGATGCCGCAGAAATGCAGCAAATTTTTGAACGGCTTGATTGCATAGTCGTGGCCGATGACACGTCCGCCGCCATGCTGGTTACGGCTCCAGCTTACCGATTCGACCTCAATATAGAGGAGGATTTTGCAGAAGAAGTGGCGCGTATTCACGGATATGAAAATATCCCGGCAGCGCCACCGCATGCGTCCGTACCCATGGCCACCATTTCTGACCGTTGCCGTTCGCGTAACCGATTGCGGCACGAGCTTGCTGATTTGGGTTATCAAGAGGTCATCAATTACAGTTTTGTGTCGGCATTCTGGGAAACAGAATTGCTTGGAAACGCCCAGCCAGTGCGGCTTTCCAATCCAATCGCGTCACAAATGAGCGTCATGCGTACCAGCCTGTTGGGCGGGTTGATTGCGTCCTTGCAACACCATTTGAATCACGGTGAGTCACGCGCCAAATTTTTTGAAATTGGTCGCTGTTTTACAGGCAGTGAAGCCAAGCTTGATAACCAGCCTGAACGTATTGCCGGCCTGGTTTATGGGCCCCGCCATTCTGAACAGTGGGGCGAAGACAAGACCGAGAAAATGGATTTCTTCACCTTAAAGGGTGACGTCGAGGTGTTTTTGAACGGCTTGGCCGTTCGATTTGAAGTGGCGGACCATCCTGCACTCCATCCTGGCCGAAGCGCCACTATATTGGTCAATGGCATGAACATTGGTTGGATTGGTGAACTGCATCCAAAATGGCAGCAAAAATTCGATTTATCCAATGCACCCATTGTTTTTGAATTGGATGTTTCGGCCATATCCAGCCAACCTGATATTCGTTATCAACCTATCTCGCGGATGCAAATGGTTCGCCGAGATGTGGCACTTTTGCTGGATGAATCCGTCACAATTCAAGCTATTTCGGACGCCACAAAAGCGCTGAAACTAGCCAATTTAGTAGAATTTGCGCTTTTTGACTTTTACCGCGGCCCGCACGTTGAGAGTGGGAAAAAAAGCCTTGCGTTTCGTATAGTTATGCAAGATACTGAGAGGACTTTAACAGATATTGAGTGTGATCAGGTAATAGCTCAGTTTGTTGAAGTAATGTCTCAGAAATTCGGCGCAACCATCAGAAAATAAACAAGAAAATGTCAATGACACTGACAAAAGCGGAACTGGCTGACTTGATGTTCGAAAAAGTCGGTTTGAACAAGCGAGAAGCCAAGGATATGGTGGAATCGTTTTTCGAAGAAATCAGGATTGCGCTCGAACGAGGCGACAGTTTCAAGCTGTAAGGATTTGGTAATTTTCAACTTCGCAATAAACCGCAGCGACCTGGCCGTAACCCGAAGACCGGGGAAGAAATCCCGATCACGGCTCGGCGTGTTGTGACGTTTCATGCGAGCCAGAAATTGAAGACCCTCGTGGAGAAGTCGTTCAATGGATCCGCAACTATCCAGTAGCCTCCCGGCCATTCCGGCCAAACGTTATTTCACCATTGGTGAAGTCAGTGACCTATGCGGCGTCAAGCCGCATGTGCTTCGCTATTGGGAGCAGGAATTTACACAGCTCAAGCCGCTCAAGCGACGTGGCAATCGTCGTTATTATCAGCACCATGAGGTGTTGTTAATCCGCCGTATTCGCGAGCTATTGTATGAACACGGATTCACCATCAACGGTGCGCGTAATCGCTTGGATACGGTTGAAAACAATGCGCCCGTCACCACCAAGGCCGCATCGGCCGCGGCCACACGCCAAATGCGCGCGCTCGACCAGCGAGAAATCCGGAGCGAATTAAAAAGCATTCTCAACATGCTGTCTGCATAGCCAAGGACAAGCGGCAAGGCTATAATGCCGAATCGTCGGAGCGTAGCGCAGCCTGGTAGCGCACTTGCATGGGGTGCAAGGGGTCGGAAGTTCGAATCTTCTCGC
>JANPNU010000315.1:0-2541 GCA_031427615.1 Burkholderiales bacterium | reverse complement strand
CAGTCGCCGCTGGTAACGTGCCGCAATCCCGGCGGTGTCCAGCCCGGCGCGCCGCCAGCGTTGTGCCATGACGGCAAAACCGTAGCCGAAACAAAAACAAAAAATGGGATATATCTTGTGCGCAAGCAGCAAGGAGGTGAGAGTCAGCGTCGCTTCATCCAGTGTGCTGGCGTCGTCCCACAACATGCCCAGGCTCGGTGCGCCGATGCCCCAACTGAAACCCTGGATGTTGACCAGCAAAATGCCGAACAGCGCGAAGCCGCGCAGCGCATCGATCAGTCGATGGCGCTCATCCGGCAAGATTGCCGAAACTGGGTCAGCCTGCAACGAGTGCGGCGATTAGCGCGCCGAGAATCACGCAGGAAATAATCGAGCGCAGTCGAAAGAACCAGTCCGGAATCACTTTTTGCAAATGCAGCAGGGCATCAATAATCCAGACAAAACCAACCAGAAAAATGGCGACAACAATGCGCGAGGTTGAAACCGGTAAAAACAACATGGCCCACGCCAGCAAACTCGGCACAATGGATAACAGAAACATGGAACGCGCGGTTTGCGGCTGCTGATCTATTGTAGACAGGCCGATGCCCCATTGAATGCCGCCCAAAAATGACACGACAATCGCGGCATAACTGATGATGGCCTGGGCGGCGAGCGGACGATATAGACCCAGCCCTACCATTTTGCCAAATAACAAAAACAACACACAGACCACAAACGGCACGGTGCCCAGATAAAGTAAAACGGTGGCGATACGACGTGGCGCAAAGTTCATAAGTGATCTGCTGGTTAATCGACGGGAAGCATCAGGAAGACGCCAAGTTTTGCGCCAGGGATTGGTCGGTTACCGGACCAATATGGTGATCAGCAAGCCAATGGCGGCCGCAGCCAGCGTGCCCACAACCACCAAAAGTAACATGGGGTTGGGCGGCGGCGGTGGCATTTGTGATGGTGTTCTAACGGTGGGGGCGGGGCTCGCGGGGGGTGCGGATTTTGTTAATTTACTGCGATCAATTTCGTCCGTCAGATCAATATCGGCCCGACCGTTGGCGGCCGATGCCGCTTTGGCCTGTTTTGCCTGCTTGGCCGCATAGGCGTGCGCGGCGAGTTCCATTTCCTCGAGCTGGGCGATGGGCACAGTTGCCGTGTCGATCAGGCGACCCGAGGTAAGACTTGGCTTCATGCCGGTTTTCCCGGACAGGGCAGCCGGAACATCACCCGAATAGGCGCGCATTTTTTTGGTTTCGGAAATGTACTGCGAAAACATTTCCGTTTGTTGGGTCATCGAGGCGAGCTTCATCGTCGCCTCGAACGAGTCGAATTTTTTAGCCAGGATCAATGGTGCGACCGGAACTTCGTCCTCGGTTTTTTTAAACCGACCCACACCCGCACCAAGTGCATCTGCCGCGGTTAATTTCGTTTGGGTCGGCACGTCGCTGGCAATCACACGACTGGCAGGTTTGGCCGAAGCAATCATGCGTTTGACTTCGCTCAGATCCTGGGCAAATTCACGCATTGACTGGTATCGCTCGTCGACTGCTTTTGCCAGCGCCTTGGCAACAATCAAGTCGAGCATGGTTGGCACGTCGGTATTCAATGCCGATGGCGCATTGGGCGAGTGGTTAACGGTGGCATACATGATGGCGTTCACGTTGTCGCCATCAAACGCTGGCAGCAACGTTAGTGCTTCGTACAGCACCACGCCGAGCGAAAAAATATCGGTGCGATGATCGAGATTTTTGCCGATTACCTGTTCGGGAGACATGTAACGTGGTGAGCCAAGAATCAGACCGGTCATGGTTTTGACGGCCGACGCCGTCATGCGTGCAATGCCAAAGTCAGTGATCTTGGCGTAGCCACCTTTGACAATCATAATGTTGGAAGGCTTGACGTCGCGATGAATGATGTCGTGTTCGTGTGCCATTGCCAGGCCGCTGGCAATCTGTCCGATCCAGTCAACCGTATCAATGACCTTCGGCCGCCCGCTGTCCTGCAATATATCCTTGAGTTCTTTCCCATCCAACAATTCCATTGCCATATAGGCGACAGAGTCGTTTTTGCCGACGTCAAAAATAGTGACAATGTTTGGGTGGTTGAGGCGGCCGGCTGCTTTGATTTCCTGCTGAAAACGCGCCTCGTACTCGGCCATATCATCACTATTAAACGTCAGGTTGACGGTCTTGATTGCGACCGTCCGGTCGATGGCCGGGTCGATGGCCTTATATACGACGCCCATCGCGCCTTGGCCGATGACGGAGAGTATCTTGTAGCGTCCGAGCGTTTCAATCATTGTGCAAAGGGAATATGAGAGTGTTATTTTTTGACAGGAGCAACCGGCTTGACGGCGGTTGCTTTGATGCGAGCCTTGGCGCGGCGAAACGATGGCCCCCACGACGGATGGCCTGCTTCGGCGGCAGCGAGGTCAAAATCCGGTTGTGACTGCAATATCTTTTCAAACTCCTGCAGGCACAGGGTCATGCGATTGCTGAGGCAATAACTGAAGGCCGTGAATTTGTGTGCTTTGAGTTGATTGTCGGTGGA
>JANPNU010000314.1:0-6735 GCA_031427615.1 Burkholderiales bacterium | reverse complement strand
TTGGGACATTCTTGAAGATGTGATACGTGAGCACCCGGTCATGTTGAACCGTGCGCCAACTTTGCATCGTCTGGGAATTCAGGCGTTTGAGCCGGTGTTGATTGAAGGCAAAGCGATTCAATTGCATCCGCTTGTTTGCGCGGCGTTTAACGCCGACTTTGACGGTGACCAGATGGCGGTCCACGTGCCGATTTCACTGGAAGCACAGATGGAGTGCCGCACGCTGATGTTGGCGTCAAACAACATTCTGTTCCCGGCATCCGGCGAGCCGTCGATCGTGCCGTCGCAGGATATTGTGTTGGGCCTGTACTACATGACCCGTGAGCGGGTTGCTGCCAAGGGTGAAGGTTCGATGTTTATCAACGTCGCCGAGGCGCAACGTGCGTATGAAACCGGTGAAGTTTCCTTGAACGCCAAGGTGCTGGTGCGAATCTCGGAAACAGATAAAGATGAAAAGGGTGAAGTCTTTTCAAGGGTGAAACGTTACGAAACCACCGTTGGCCGCGCCATCCTTTCGGAAATTCTGCCGCCGGGGTTGCCGTTCACGCATATCAACAAGGCGCTGAAGAAAAAAGAAATTTCCAAAATCATTAATGCCGCCTTCCGTCGTTGCGGCATTCGTGAAACAGTGATTTTCACGGATCAACTGATGTACACCGGCTTCACCTACGCGACACGCGCCGGTTTGTCGATTTCCATCGACGACATGTTGGTGCCACCACAGAAAAAAGAAATCATTGCCAAGGCTGAGCAAGAGGTCAAAGAAATCGAGGCGCAGTACACCTCCGGTTTGGTTACCCAAGGCGAACGCTACAACAAGGTGGTCGATATCTGGGGTCGTGCCGGTGATCAGGTCGCCAAGGCCATGATGGAGCAGTTGGGTTCCGAGCCGGTCACGACGCTCGACGGCAAAAAAACCACCCAGGAATCATTCAATTCGATTTATATGATGGCTGATTCTGGCGCGCGCGGTTCGGTTGCGCAGATTCGTCAGTTGGCTGGTATGCGCGGATTGATGGCGAAGCCGGATGGCTCGATTATTGAAACGCCGATCACAGCGAACTTCCGCGAAGGTTTGAATGTGTTGCAGTACTTTATTTCGACCCACGGCGCACGTAAAGGTCTGGCTGACACGGCATTAAAAACCGCAAACTCCGGATATTTGACCCGGCGTTTGGTTGACGTCACCCAGGATTTGGTTGTGACCGAAATTGATTGCAAAACCGAAAACGGCCTGGTGGTAAAAGCGTTGATCGAGGGTGGCGAAGTGATTGAGGCGCTGCGTGAACGAATTCTTGGTCGCGTGCTGCAAGGTGATGTTGTTCAGCCGGAAACCGGCAAGGTAATGCTTGCATCTGGAATCTTGCTTGATGAGGACATGGTCGAGGCAATTGACGCGGCCGCAATTGATGAAGTCAAGGTTCGTACACCGCTGACCTGCGACACCCGTTACGGATTGTGCGCAAAGTGTTACGGTCGCGATCTTGGCCGTGGCTCGATGATCAATCTGGGTGAGGCGGTTGGCGTGATCGCGGCTCAGTCGATTGGCGAACCGGGCACCCAGTTGACGATGCGTACATTCCACATCGGTGGTGCGGCGTCACGGACTGCAGCGTCGAGCAGCATCGAGGCAAAATCAGCCGGCACCTTGAAATTCATCAACAGCATGCGTCATGTAAATAATGTGCGCGGTGAGGTGATTGTCATTTCACGCAGTGGCGAGGTCATTATTGCTGACGACGCCGGTCGTGAGCGTGAGCGCCATAAAGTGCCTTACGGCGCGATGATGTCGTCTAAAGACGGTGACAAAATCAAGGCCGGTCAAACGCTGGCAACCTGGGATCCGCATACCCGTCCGATTATTACGGAGTACGCCGGTGAAGTTCGCTTTGACAACGTCGAGGAGGGGGTTACTGTCGCCAAACAAATCGATGAGACCACCGGACTGTCAAGTTTGGTCGTGATCGATCCGAAACGTCGTGGTTCGGCCGCTTCCAAAGGACTGCGCCCAGCCGTGAAATTGCTCGGTGCTGGTGGCAAGGAAATGAAGCAAAACAATTCCGATGTACCGGTTGCATATACCTTCCAGATCGGCTCGATCATCACCGTCAAGAATGGCCAACAGGTCGGTGTGGGCGAAGTGATGGCGCGTATCCCGCAAGAGTCGTCAAAAACGCGCGATATCACCGGCGGTCTGCCGCGTGTTGCCGAGTTGTTTGAGGCGCGTTCACCAAAAGATGCCGGTGTATTGGCGGAAGTCACGGGAACCGTTTCGTTCGGCAAGGAGACCAAAGGCAAGCAGCGGTTGGTAATCACTGACTTTGACGGATCGCCGCATGAATACTTGATTCCAAAGGACAAGCATGTTACAGCTCACGATGGCCAAGTGGTAAACAAGGGCGAGACGATTGTTGATGGCCCGGCTGACCCGCATGATATCTTGCGTTTGCAGGGGATGGAAGCCTTGGCGCGATACATTACGGACGAGGTGCAAGACGTTTATCGTTTGCAGGGCGTAAAGATCAACGATAAACATATCGAGGTGATCGTGCGTCAAATGTTGCGCCGTGTCTCTATAGTTGATCCGGGCGAGAGCCGCTTTATCCTTGGTGAGCAGTTGGAGCGTGCTGAGGTATTGGGTGAAAACGACAAGATGATCAAGGAAGGTAAAAAGCCGGCGCAATACAATTACAACTTGCTCGGTATTACCAAGGCATCGTTGTCGACGGACTCGTTCATCTCCGCGGCGTCGTTCCAGGAAACAACCCGAGTATTGACTGAAGCCGCGATCATGGGCAAAAAGGACGATCTACGTGGACTCAAGGAAAACGTAATTGTCGGCCGCTTGATCCCAGCTGGTACCGGGTTGGCCTATCACCGTGCGCGTAAGCGCGTTGGGCCTCGAGCATCAACATCCTCGGCAGACTTTGGTTTTGTGATCGAGGAAACCGAAGAAAAGTCGACTGAAGAAGCAGCGTAAGTAGTCACACTCTTTGGCTGACTGGCAATGGGCAAGTTCATTGGCGAACGGTCGAAGATTTGGAATTGGAAGGCCCGCCGCAGGCGGGCCTTCGTTTTCTGCTGGTAGATTTTCAGTCATTGCAAAATGCTGGAATTGTGGTCGGCAAATGAGTATTTTTCATAAAAATAGCCAGCAAATTCAACAATAAACGCAATAGATGTTTGACATCGCCCTATGCTTCGCCTTAAAATGTAAGGCTCTTCGAAAAATATTGTCCGCCAGTTTGATTGTGGACACTTTTCTGAGGCGCCTGTAATAGAACCCGAAGCTTCCCGTCGCATTTTTTGGGGTAAGTTTCGAGCAGGAAACAATTTAGTCATTGACCACTATTCGATTCATATCGAGCGGATTTACCTATGCCAACTATCAATCAGTTGATGCGCAAACCGCGCACCAAAGTCATCGTGAAAAGCAAGTCGCCAGCCTTGCAAAACAGCCCGCAAAAGCGCGGCGTTTGCACTCGCGTCTATACCACGACTCCAAAAAAGCCAAACTCGGCCTTACGTAAGGTCGCCAAGGTGCGCCTGGTCAATGGCTACGAAGTCATTTCATATATCGGTGGCGAAGGCCACAACCTCCAGGAACACTCAGTAGTGTTAATTCGTGGCGGCCGCGTAAAAGATTTGCCGGGCGTTCGTTATCACATGGTGCGTGGTTCATTGGATACGGCTGGCGTGAAAGACCGCAAGCAGTCGCGTTCCAAATACGGCACCAAGCGGCCTAAGGCCGGCGGCGCGAAGTAAGCATCTCTCCCTATTTTATTTAGCAATTTGTAAGAGGAAACAATCATGCCTCGTCGTCGCGAAGTCCCCAAACGCGAGATCCTTCCGGATCCGAAATTTAAAAATGTCGAACTTTCAAAGTTCGTAAATGTGCTCATGACTGCCGGTAAAAAGTCCGTTGCTGAGCGCATTATTTATGGTGCCTTGGATCAAATCCAGAAAAAGTCTGGAAAGGATCCAATCGAGGTATTTAGCACGGCCATCAACGCTGTAAAGCCGATGGTTGAAGTTAAATCGCGTCGGGTCGGCGGTGCAAATTATCAAGTGCCGGTTGAGGTTCGTCCGGTTCGACGTTTGGCGCTTTCCATGCGCTGGATTCGTGAGGCGGCGCGTAAGCGTGGTGAAAAATCAATGGGCGCGCGTCTTGCGGGCGAATTGATTGACGCAGCCGAAGGTCGTGGCGCGGCGATTAAAAAACGCGAAGAAGTTCACCGTATGGCTGAGGCGAATAAGGCCTTTGCACATTACCGGTTCTAGTCGCAAATTGATTTGACGCGCGTTGAGTAGCGGGTGAGGCGGGGTGGTCGTGCAACTATCGTTGCCGACTTCATCGCAAGTTCCGTGGCGCGTGTGTTTCGATTTGTCAGTTGGTCGCGCAAGCGGCAGATAAATAAAAAGTGGCGGCTTGTTGTTTGGCCGCTTCGTATGAAAGATATTGAAGGTTAGTTTAATGGCACGCAAAACCCCAATCGAACGTTATCGCAACATCGGAATTTCGGCGCATATTGACGCGGGTAAAACCACGACCACAGAGCGCATTTTGTTTTACACGGGTGTAAATCACAAAATCGGCGAAGTGCACGATGGCGCGGCCACGATGGATTGGATGGAGCAGGAGCAGGAGCGCGGCATCACCATTACTTCTGCTGCGACTACCTGCTTTTGGAGCGGTATGGCCAAAAACTATCCGCAGCACCGCATTAACATTATTGACACTCCTGGCCACGTTGATTTCACCATTGAGGTTGAGCGTTCCATGCGTGTGCTGGACGGCGCGTGTATGGTTTATTGCGCGGTTGGTGGTGTGCAGCCTCAATCCGAGACCGTCTGGCGTCAGGCCAACAAGTACAAGGTGCCCCGTCTGGCGTTCGTCAATAAGATGGATCGCACCGGCGCGAATTTCTTCAAGGTCTATGACCAGATGAAGGCGCGCTTAAAGGCGAATCCGGTTCCATTGCAGGTGCCAATTGGTGCCGAAGAAAACTTTAAAGGTTTGGTTGACCTTGTCAAAATGAAGGCTATTGTCTGGAGCGAAGAAGACAAGGGTGTGACGTTTACCTACGGGGAAATTCCGGCTGATCTGGTTGATATCTGCAATGAATGGCATAACAAGTTGGTTGAGTCGGCGGCTGAGGCCAACGAAGAGTTGATGAATAAGTACATCGAGGGCGGCAAGCTTTCTGAGGAAGAAATCAAAGCGGGAATTCGCGAACGCACCATTAAGAGCGAAATCGTGCCAATGTTGTGCGGCTCCGCGTTCAAGAACAAGGGTGTTCAAGCCATGCTTGACGCGGTGATTGAATATATGCCTGCGCCGACCGATATTCCGCCCGTTAAAGGTATGGATGAGAGCGAAAATCCGGTTACCAGGATGGCGAATGACAAAGAAAAGTTCTCCGCGCTTGCATTTAAATTGATGACCGACCAGTTTGTGGGGCAGCTGACGTTTGTGCGCGTTTATTCGGGCATTTTGTCAAAGGGCGACACGGTTTATAACCCTGTTCGCGGCAAAAAAGAGCGGATTGGCCGTATTGTGCAAATGCACGCAAATAACCGCGAAGAGATCGATGAGATTTGCGCCGGTGATATCGCGGCTTGTATCGGTATGAAGGACGTCACAACGGGTGAAACGCTGTGCGATCCTAATGCAATCCTCACGTTGGAGCGCATGGTATTCCCTGAGCCGGTTATTTCGCAGGCAGTTGAGCCAAAAACTAAGGCTGACCAGGAAAAGATGGGTATTGCTCTCAGTCGTTTGGCTGCGGAAGATCCGTCGTTCCGTGTGCACACCGATGAAGAGTCTGGCCAGACAATTATTTCAGGTATGGGTGAGCTCCATCTCGAGATTATTGTTGATCGTATGAAACGCGAGTTTGGCGTCGAAGCGTCAGTCGGCAAGCCGCAGGTCGCCTACCGCGAAACAATTCGTGGCACGGTTGAAAATGCCGAGGGCAAATTCGTCAAGCAGTCAGGTGGACGTGGTCAATACGGGCACGTTGTGCTTAAAGTTGAGCCGCAAGAGCCGGGCAAGGGTTTTGAGTTTGTCGATGCCATCAAGGGTGGCGTGGTTCCACGCGAATTTATCCCCGCAGTAGAAAAAGGTTTGCTCGAAACCTTGCCAAACGGTGTGTTGGCGGGTTATCCGATTGTTGACGTCAAAGTGACGCTGCATTTCGGTTCGTATCACGATGTTGACTCGAACGAAAATGCTTTCAAGATGGCGGCGTCGATGGGCTTCAAGGACGGGATGCGTAAAGCAAATCCGGTTTTGCTTGAGCCAATGATGGCTGTTGAGGTGGAGACACCGGAAGATTATGCCGGCACGGTGATGGGCGATCTGTCCTCGCGTCGCGGCATGGTGCAAGGGATGGAAGATATTTCCGGCGGCGGCGGCAAGGTTATCAAGGCGGAAGTGCCCCTTTCAGAGATGTTTGGATATTCAACATCGTTGCGTTCGGCGACCCAGGGTCGTGCGACGTACACAATGGAATTCAAACATTATTCGGAAGCACCGAAAAATGTGGCTGAAGCCATCATTAACAGCAAAAAATAGTTTTTTTGATTTTTGAATTAGATACTTTTGACGAGGAACAGAAAATGGCAAAAGGCAAGTTTGAGCGAACCAAGCCACACGTTAACGTCGGCACGATTGGTCACGTCGATCACGGCAAGACCACGCTGACGGCGGCGATCACGACCGTAATGGCGAAG
>JANPNU010000313.1:0-2120 GCA_031427615.1 Burkholderiales bacterium | reverse complement strand
GGTCACACGATTGATACCACTCGCAGGCATGCCAGTCACCGACATCAGCTGCCAGGACGGCGTGGCGGACAGCCCATTCACGGTTTTGTAAAGATGGGTGGGCACGTTGGGGTTCCCAGCCGCGTTATGCCCAACCCATATGAGATTGGCGTTGCCACGCGCCACATCAATCGCGTTGATGAAGTGTTCGGTATTATCGGCCACCACAACCGGTGGCTTAATGGTGCGCCACGCCGGCATTTGAGGGTTGCGCACGTCATCTGAAACCCAAAGCGAATTGGCGCCCACCAACATGCGGCTGCTGGCGTTTGGATCCAGAATAAATGGCGAAATAAAATTAGTCCGCTGCGTCGCGCCGGGGCCGCATTGATCCTTGTTGCCTTCCGTGATCCCACTACAAATATCGGCACGATTCGTGCCGATATAGCGCCGTACATTGGCATGGGTGTATTCCCCGTACCGAACGTCATCACCCGTCGGGTCAACGGCAACAAATCCGCCGTCACCACCGCCGATTTCCGCCCAATTGGTCCCGTTCACAAGTTGGACATCACCATTGTCCTGGGTACCGCCAATATATTTGCCTCCCGCGCTGCGTAATCCAGCGCCGCCATAAAATTGCGTGACCGCCAGCGTCGCATTGAGGTTTTCCCAAGTGGTGGTGCCGTCAGGACCGGCGCGGGTGATATCTGTGCTGCGAAAAATTCCGCCGTCGTTGCCGATATAGACCACCGGATTGGTCGCACTGTAATTTGGCGCCGATACAATGACGTGGTGATCCGCGTGTGGTTGCGGCAATCCCGGCCCGCCCAACCCCCAGGTGCTGATCTTGGTAAACGATTGACCACCATTGATTGAACGATACAAATCAATGCCCCCGATAACGAGGTGATTTTCATTGAGCGGATCAACCCAGATTGTATTGTCGTAGTCGCCCTGGGTTTCGAGATGTTTGGGATTGGAGACCAATGCCCAGGTCAGGCCGCCATCCAAGGTTTTCCACACATCTCCAGCGTTATTTTGTAGCGACACATAGGCCACGTTTTGTCGTGAACGGGCATAGGCAATTTCAGCCCGGGCGACGTTATTGCCCGTTGGGGTAACCAGTGCGACTGACGGGGTTTGCCACGTTAGGCCGGCATCACGCGAGTAAGCGACGGTACCGGTATCTTGGCCAGCCAGCAGGTTGTTTGCATTAAAAGGATCAAATTTCAAATCCAGCGTGTTGATTGCTTCGACTTGTGTCCACGCTTGTCCGCCGTTGGGGGAACGAAAAATTCCCTGCGAGGTTGCGGCCAATACAATGTTTGCGTCGGCAGCACTGACCGCAATTCGATTAATAAATGTCCACGCTGCGCCCTGAGGATTTGTCGATACATCGGTGCTGGTGCTCTGCAAAAAATTCCAGGTCGCGCCGGCATCGGTACTCTTGAACATACCGACACCATTTAACGCGGCGAAACTCTCGCCTGAACCTGCATACATGACATCCGGGTTGGTGGGGTCGATCGCCATTGCGCCAATAGTGAGGTTCGCACTGAAATCGGTAATGGGTGAAAATGTCGTGCCACCATTGGTCGACCGCCAAATGCCGCCACTGGCCGTGCCAACAAAAATTCTGTTCGGGTCGCGCGGGTCAAGCAGAATCGCCCGAACACGCCCGCCAACGTTGCTCGGCCCCAACGCTGTCCAACGGTTTTGCAGAATTCCCGCCGCCTTGGCGTGATTTGTGGCCTGTGCTGCCATGTATTTATGTAGTAAGTCGGCATTAAAAATTTGCGTCGCATTGGGCTGTCGGCCGAAATCATCGGCATCCCACATGCGCATGTAATCCTTGGAAGCCGCCTTTGTCGCCTTCCGCTGTTCTTTGGGTGCGCGTGTTCGCCTACGTTCGTTGACCAAAAGCGCGAGGCGCGCTTCGCTGGACATTTTGCAAACACCAACGTTATCGGTATTGCCAATTCGTTTTATTTTTTCGATCAGCGAGACAGGTAGATCAAGAGTCTTCGCGGTTTGTTCGTCGTCAAATGTAACCAGATTGTCGCAGGCGATGGGTGTGGGTGCCGTTGCGGTATGAAATGGCACGTTGCTGCAGCTGACTAATAAACACGCCATGCTTG
>JANPNU010000312.1:0-1828 GCA_031427615.1 Burkholderiales bacterium | reverse complement strand
CAACTGGATCAACCAGCGGCTGATTTTGTTGCGGAATGCATTGATCGCATTGAGCGTACTCGTCATCGTCGTGGTGACTGCCGTCGCCTGCTACCGCGAAGCCTATCGGCAAACGCTCACCATCGCGGCCTTCGATGTTCCGCCAAGCCTCGCTGAACGCGGTATCACCGGCCAGGTGATCGCCAAGGCCTTGTTCGATGAACTTATCAAACGCCGCGAATTAGTGACCACATTGGAATCCGGTGAACTCAAAGGGGCGTGGGCGGAAAACCGTGCTGACGTCGCGATACCTGAGGCTAGGATTACGTTGCAATCGCTGTTTCGTTACCTGCGATATATGACGGGTAATGAAATTGCGATCGACGGCGAGATCATTCTCGATGGTGATGAGGCGACCCTGAAGGTGCGCGTCTCAGGCAAGCCACCAACGGTGGTCAAAGGCAAACTCGCGGCGTGGGAATCGCTGGTCGGTGAGTTAGCCATCGGCGTGCTCGATGTCACGCAACCGGCGGTGTTGGCAGCGTACATGGGCATCAATGCGCAGACACCGGAGGACATCAAAGCACTGTCGAAGCACATCGTCAAAATGCAAAGTGCAGCCCTAAAGCCGAGCGCGGCGGTGATGTCGGTCGCCTATGATGCCTACGGCAGCGCGCTGCAGCGGCAGGCAAGGGGTGATGAAGCAAACGTCGCCTTTGTTGAAGCGATGGCGCTGGACCCGACCAACGGCGTCGCGGTAATCAACGCGGCCAATGTCCAGAGCGCGCTCCGCAATTACGCGGAAGCCTCTGCGCTTTACGTCAAGGCGCAAAGCCTGCGGCTGCCGGACACCGTGAAGGCGACAGCCCTGCGAAGTCGCATCTTCGGTGGAACCAACGCGGGAGACTGCCCGGCGGCAGAGCAGGCGGTACGTGAGGCGAAAGCCTCGCCGTACTACTCTTCCAGTGGCTTTTCCGGTGCCGAGGCGATCTACATCGCGCAGTGCGAGTTTGAGGAGGCTCGTGCGGTAGCCTTGCTTGAGAAATACGCTACCCTGCACCCCGATGCGGCCCGGCAGATGAATGCGCTCGGTGCTGTTTACATCCGCCGACCAGAGAATCGCTACCTCGATGACGCGATCAAGGTTTTTAAGACGGCGATTGCAAACGGCGTTGAGGAGGCACTCATTTACCGCAATCTGGCGAACGCGCTCGCTGAAAGAGGCGAGTACGATGAATCGCGGCAGATGAGGGAGCGAGCCGATCAAATCTGGCTGAAGTCAGGCGTGGCATTGAATCTAACTGATCTATTTGTGAGCCATGAGTATTACTTGAAAGGTGAATACGCGAAAGCGGACGCTGCCCTTCGTCGCATTTTCACAACGACGCCAATGCGCGAGGAGAGACACTTTCTGTTTTTCGCGCGCACGCAAGCGGGGCTGAAGCGCTACGACGAGGCGATAAAGATCTACGACGACGGGCTCGCGCGCTTGCCGAAGAATTGCCTGCTGTGGGAGGGCTTTGGAAGCATGTACGCGGCGAAGGGCGACGTCGCGACCGCGTTGGCAACTTTCGACAAAGGCATCAATGCCATTCCAAAATGCGGATTGAATTACAACTCAGCCGCGCGCCTGCTCATCAAACAAAACCGCGTGCTTGAGGCCAAACAAAAACTCGATGCGCTCATCAAAATCGCGCCGAACTCGGATGGGGCGGTGATCGCGAAAGAGATTTTGGCCAGCATCAAGCAGTAGCAGCTAAGCCCGCAACTGTAAATTAATAATCCTCACCGCGCATTTAGGCTGGTCTACAATCTGGTCTAGTCAATTTACACATAAAGCAAATCTGCC
>JANPNU010000311.1:0-10787 GCA_031427615.1 Burkholderiales bacterium | reverse complement strand
GGTGATGCTGGCGCTGCTGCCGGTGACGGCGGCGATGATGTTGCACGGCATTACACAGATGTTTGCCAATGGCTGGCGTGCGTGGATTTGGCGCGGTCAAATTAACTGGCGTGTGTTCAGAGGCTTTGCGGCAGGCGCGGTGTTGGCACTGGCTGCATTTTTTGCCATGCAGTTTGTGGTCACCAAACCTGTTGTCTTTATTTTGTTGGGCCTGATGTCATTGATCAGTTTTGCCTTGCCGCAGCGCCTGACCTTGACGGTTGATCGCCGCTCACAGCCGTTTTGGTGCGGGCTGGTCTGCACCGTGGCGCAACTGGTTGCCGGGGTATCAGGCCCACTGATGAACCTGTTTTTTGTCCGCTCGGTTATGGATCGGCGTAGCGTCGTTGCAACCAAGGCGATGGCGCACACGCTGGGTCACTTTTTCAAGATTCTGTTTTTTGGCGGTATCGGTCTCATCGCCACCGGCAGCATCCCCGCCGCGCTGTCATGGCCGTTGATCATCACTTGCGTGGTGCTGGCTTTTGTTGGCACCACTTTGTCAAAACGTGTGCTGGAAAAAATAACCGACACCCATTTTCGGCTGTGGACAAAATGGGTGGTGCTGGCCATGGGCACCATTTATTTGATCAGCGGGATAGTGATGCTGGAGGGGTCGGGCTAGCCCCACTTCGGTCTACAAGCGAATTGCGGTCTCCAGCGCCAGGGTAATCATTTCGCCAA
The DNA here is from genome assembly GCA_031427615.1 of Burkholderiales bacterium. GTDB lineage: Bacteria > Pseudomonadota > Gammaproteobacteria > Burkholderiales > Usitatibacteraceae > UKL13-2. The sequence goes on along the minus strand of JANPNU010000311.1, from coordinate 10,064 downwards.
AGCTGGTCTGGCGTTCATCAGTGGTCATGTGCTCGCCGGTGCGAATCTGGTCGGAAACCGTCAGGATTCCGAGAGCGTGGGCACCGTATTCGGCGGCCAGACCATAAATGCCGGCCAGCTCCATTTCCACCGCCATTACTTGCATTTTTTCCATCTTGTCGAACATTTCCGGTTGCGGGGTGTAAAAAAGATCAGCGGAAAATACATTGCCGACCCGCACTGCTTTTTTCTGTTCTGTTGCGACATCAACTGCTGTGCGCAGCAAGTTGTAATCGGCAATGGCTGCGTAGTCGTGATCCATAAACCGCATGCGATTCACCTTGCTATCGGTCGAGGCACCCATGGCGATGATGATCTCACCGAGTTTGATGTTGTGCATGACCGATCCGCACGAGCCCACCCGGATGATATTGCGTACTGCAAACTCTTTAATCAGCTCGGTGGCGTAAATGCTGCACGACGGAATGCCCATGCCGTGGCCCATCACCGATACCCGTTTGCCCTGATAGGTACCGGTATAGCCAAACATATTGCGCACTGAATTGACCATTTTGGCGTCGTCGAGCCAGTTTTCAGCGATAAATTGAGCACGGAGCGGGTCGCCGGGCATCAGAACTGTTTCGGCAAAATCGCCAACTTGGGCGTTGATATGAGCGGTAGACATAAGATAATGGAGGGGATGGAGTGAGGCGACATGCTGCCTTGAAGCGGCACAAAGCGCAATAGAGCGGATTGATTTTAGGGCCTACTTGCTGCGCTGACTGGCTCTGAATAGGGCTTGGACACCTGAACCAGTGTCATGTCTCATCATAATCAGCACGAACCGTCGCCATTTTCGAATGATGGAAAAAAATAATGGAACAACAGTTTGACTACATTGTGATTGGTGGTGGCTCGGCCGGTGCCGTTTTGGCGGCGCGTTTGAGTGAAGATAAAAACGTCACCGTGGCCTTGCTGGAAACCGGCGGCGATGGCCGCGATTGGTTGATCCGCACGCCCGCCGCCGCGGTCGCAATGTTGCCGACCAAAATAAACAATTACGGTTTTGAAACGGTGCCGCAGGCGGGTCTTGGTGGTCGCTGTGGCTATCAGCCACGTGGGCGCGGGCTGGGTGGGTCGTCGGCCATTAACGCCATGGTATATGTGCGGGGTGACCGCAGCGACTATGATCACTGGGCGGCACTTGGCAATCCCGGCTGGTCATACGCAGATGTCCTGCCGTATTTCAAACGTGCCGAAAATAACGAGCGCATCCACGATGAATATCACGGGCAGGGCGGGCCGCTGAATGTTGCCGATTTGCGGACCAACAATCCGTTTCAGCAACATTTTTTACAAGCGGCGGCCGAGGCTGGGTTTCAGCACAACAGTGACTTTAACGGTGCTTCGCAGGAGGGGGCGGGCATTTATCAGGTGACCCAAATAAACGGCGAGCGTTGCAGCGCCGCACGTGCCTATTTGCATCCACTCATGGATGGCTCGAGGCCAAATTTGCAGATTATGGTACGGACCCGCGTGCAGAAAATTGTGATTGAAAATCAACGCGCCACTGGCGTTCGTTTTGATCAACACGGCCAGGAAAAAGTGCTGCGTGCAGGTCGTGAAGTGTTGTTGTGTGCCGGTGCCATCCATACACCACAATTGCTGATGTTGTCGGGCATTGGTGACCGTGCCGAACTGGCCGAGCAGCAGATTCCGCTGGTGCACCACCTGCCGGGTGTGGGCAAAAATTTGCAGGACCATCCCGATTTCATTTTTGGTTACGCGGTGAAAAGCCTCGATCTGGTCGGCATCACATTCGCAGGCATTTTGCGCATGGTGCGGGAGTTCTGGTGTTTTATCCGCCATCGTCGCGGCATGCTCACCTCCAATTACGCCGAGGGCGGCGCGTTTTTAAAATTTTCGCCGCAGTCGGTCGCGCCGGATATTCAATTGCACTTTGTGGTGGCCATTGTTGACGACCACGCCCGCAAATTTAATTTCCGCCACGGTCTGTCGTGTCATGTTTGTTTATTGCGTCCAAAGAGTCGCGGCAGCATCAAGCTGGCCAGCGCCAATCCCGCCGATGCGCCACTGATTGATCCGGCGTTTTTTGCGGATAACGATGATCTGGAAAAAATGGTGGTGGGTTACAAGCTCACGCAGAAATTACTCGACGTCCCGTCACTTGCGTCGCGTTTTGTTGACAATATGTTTACCAAGAACGTCGACAGTGATGACGATATCCGTCGTGTGCTGCGTGAGCGGGTCGATACGGTTTATCACCCGGTTGGCAGTTGCAAAATGGGCCATGACGACATGGCGGTAGTGGACCACGCACTCAAGGTGCACGGCATTACAGCGCTGCGGGTGGTCGATGCCAGTATCATGCCGACCCTCATCGGTGGCAATACCAATGCACCGGTTATCATGATTGCCGAAAAGGCGGCGGACATGATTCGTTGTGACGCGGCTCGTGCAGCGGCTCGTGCAGCGGATGCCGCTGCCAGCCAACCGCCCGCTCAGAATTGGGTCTGACATGTCAACCGAAATCCCGCCATCCCATGTGCGTCGCAAACGGTATCGCGGCACCCATCCGCGAAAATTTGAAGAAAAATACAAAGAGCTGAATCACCAACAATACGCGGCCGATGTTGACAAGGTCATCGCGCGTGGACAGACCCCGGCGGGCACCCATCGGCCGATTTGTGTTGATGAAATTCTCGATATTCTCAAACCGGCGCCGGGCGAAACCGCACTCGATGCCACACTCGGTTTTGGTGGTCACACCCAAACCATTGTGCCGTGCCTGTTGCCTGGCGGGCGATTGTTCGCCACGGATGTGGATAGTGTTGAACGGTCGCGCACCGAGGCGCGATTGCGTGAATTGGGTTTTGGTGAAGACGTGCTCATCATTCGCGCGATGAATTTTGCCGACATATCAAAACTCTTGCCGGAGGCGGGTGGCGGGTTTGATTGTCTGGTTGCGGATCTGGGTGTGTCATCCATGCAGCTTGATAATCCGCTGCGGGGATTTTCTTACAAAAACGATGGCCCGCTTGATTTGCGGCTCAACCCGATGGCGGGTGAACCGGCCTCGGCGTTGTTGGTTTCCATGCGCGCGCAGCAACTCACCGCCCTGCTCACGACCTACGCCGATGAGCCCCATGCCGCACGCATCGCCCATGGCATTAAAAAAAGTAAAACTGCGATCGTCACTACACGCCAACTTGCCGAGAATGTGCGCGCCTCGTTAAAAGATTTCCCGGAAAAAAACGATCATAAAAAAACGTTGGCACGCACCTTCATGGCGTTACGCATTGAAGTCAATAATGAATTTGCGGTGCTTGATCAATTTTTAAGTGCGCTGCCGGGATGCATGAAACCGGGCGGGCGGGTGGCGGTGTTATCGTTTCATTCGGGTGAAGATCGACGGATTGAGCAGGCGTTTCAACAGGCGTTCGATGCCGGTATTTTCGCCAGTGTGGCCATTGAGCCGATCCGACCGTCACCGGACGAACAACGCAGCAATCCACGTTCATCGTCTGCACGATTGCGCTGGGCGATTCGCTCGGACGTGGCAGGTACGCAGTAGCGTATCAATAAGCTCAGAGGGTGGTGTCACTCGGTTAAGCAATTTCACCCGCCAAAATAGTCATTCCCGCGTCCCACAGGGATACACTTCGATAAAGGCGGGAATCCAATCTTCTGTGGGTGACGACCGAACAACTTGGATTGCCGCCCTCGCGGGAATGACGATGGTTTGGTAAATTCGGTGATAAATATATGCCGCAAACGCTCAACCGAGTGACATGAAGGTCAGAGGGTTGCTGGACGTGGTCCCAGTCGATTCGTATAACCGGAGTCAATATATTTTTAAGTGCGAAGGCAGTGCCTTGGTTCACGCATTCGACCGGCACCATGAGACGCAATCGTAAAAATAAAACACCCCTATCCACGCGCCGTTTAGGCAAAAATTATCTGGAAACGACCGCCAATAGTTGTGTTTGCAAAATTATTACGCTTTCTTCTTGGTGATATAGCTATCGACCACCTGCTCAAGCACCGCGAGTGGCAGGGAACCGTTTTCCAATACCGCGTCATGAAAATCGCGCAGGCTAAATTTCGTGCCCAATTCCTGTTTGGCCTTTTCACGCAATGCCAAAAATTTGATCATGCCGACCTTGTAGGCCAGTGCCTGACCGGGCGCCACAAAGTAGCGTTCAATTTCTGAGACCACTTCTTGTTCAGGCATGCCGGTCTGGGCGGTCATATAGTCGATCGACTGTTCACGTGTCCACTTTTTGGCATGAATGCCGGTGTCCACCACCAAGCGCACCGCACGAAACATTTCGTCGCGGAGCCGACCCAGGTTGTCGAGTGGGTTCTTTTGGTAACCCATTTCCCAGGCAAGCTGTTCGGCGTACAAGGCCCAGCCTTCCGCATACGCGGTGAATGGCAAAACAGTGCGAAATATCGGTAATCCCTTCAGCTCTTGCGCAATAGAAATCTGCATATGATGGCCGGGAGTGGCCTCGTGATAGGACAGTGTGCGCATGCCGAACTTGGCTATTTCGCCTGGCTTGTAAAGGTTGACATAAAACACACCCGACTTCGAGGCATCGAGCGGAGCGGCATTGTAATAAGCGAAGGGGGCGGTTTTTTCGGTGAAGATTGGCACCCGCTCGACCGACACTTTTGCCTTTGGTTTGATGCCGAAGTACGGATCCAGCCCGGCAGATATTTCGTCGATGATGGTGGTGTAGTCCTTGAGTATTTGCTGCCGGCCGGCATCATTATCGGCATAGGATTGTGACGGTGCTTTTGCCAGTGCATCCAGGCGCAGGGCGCGGGTTGCTTGTTTGTATCCCTCGCCATCCAGAATTTTGTCCATTTCGGTGCCGATTCGTTGCACCTCATTTAAGCCAAGAGTATGCAAGTCCTCCGCCTTCATTTTGGTGGTGGTCATGGCCTCGATTTGGTAATCGTAAAATTTATCGCCATCCGGCAGCGCCCACACCCCATCATTGCGCAATGCCTTGGTACGCAGTGAGTCCATATATGCGCCGAGCTTGGTGTAGGCGGGGAGCACATTGGCGGCGACACTTTCTTCAGCGAGTTTGATAAGGGCATCACGGGTAGCCTGATCCATTTTTTCAGCAGGAATTTTGGCCAGTTTTGTTTTGAGCGAAGCCGTCAGCGTATTGCCCGCCGCACCAGGCGCCATAAAGTCTTTGATTTGCTCGCTGACCTTTTCCACCACGAATTTTGGTGGAATAATTTTTTTGCTTTCGCGTAGTTTTAGACTTTCGATGACCTGATCAATCTTGACTGGAAACAGCGCCATTCTGGCCAGATAGTGCTCCGCATCCTTGGCATCATTCACCTGTTGTGTCTCCGTCAGCAGATTGGGCAAGCCGCTTTGAATACCAAACATCTGGTTCACCGGATAGTCGTGGTAAAGCCACTTTTCGCCGCGCACCTGCATGCCCATAAAGTACTCGAGCACGTCATAAGAGAGTTTGTCCTGGCCGGTAAATTTGCTGCTGTCGTAGGCCGTCAGGGTGGCATAGTTGTTTTTTAACTTGGCAAATTGGCGCTCGGTTTCGGCAGGCGAGGAATCGGCCAATTTGGCGTTGTGGCCACGAAACCCGATTGGCTCCAGCAGGCGCAATCGTGTGAGCATTTCTGGATTGTCGAGTGCATATTGGGCGAACACCCTGGTGTAAAACCAATTAATTGCCAAGGGTTTGGCATACCAGGTGTGTATGCCAAGCGTGGCAGCCATAACCAACAACGACAGAAGGGCGAGTCCAACCCATTTCAGTGCACGCTTCATTGTGAATGTCCTCTTTTGATCAAAACGTTTTCAGACTGGTTTGATTGATTACCGCGCCAATCCACCACTATAGAGTCGGCAAATACCAAATACCAAATACCAAATTCCAAGCCCACGCATTTTGGCATTCACAGCCGTGGCCAACAATCGCGGTGCGACAGAATGCGTTGGGTGGTGATGGAGCACGCAGGAAGGGCGGTTGGATTGGCATCTCCCCGCGATGGGGTTTACCTGCAATTTATCCCGCCGCCTCTGCGATTCGTCGCCCATGGCTGGTGAGGGTGGGTCATGCCGGCTAAATTGACCGGATTCGCTCTCTGTCTTTTACATTCGCCGCATTAGGAGGCTTTATGTTTCAATCATCGCCATTTCGAAAAACCGGGCTGACTGTTGCCGCTGTCGCCGTGTTGCTTGTAGTCATCATGTTTGACGCCAGCCCGGCCGCCGCCCACGACCCGAATCATATTTCAACACCGAAGCGTTTTGGCATGGGTATCGACGTCAACGTCAAACCCAAGGTGGAGGAAACCGGTTTGCCGCTTTACCCCGGCGCCACCATCGACCGTGACCATCGGGACGACGAGGAGGGCGTGAACCTCAATCTCTGGTTTGGTTCGTACGGGCTAAAACTGGTGGTGGTCAAACTCACCTCCGACGATCGCGGGGCGGAGGTGGAGACGTTTTATCGCAAGGCATTGTCCGCTTACGGCGAAACACTCGACTGTACAAATTACTCGCGAGAAAATCGCAGCAAACGATCTTCAGGTGACAGCGAGAAAAAATCAACCATCTTGACCTGCAACGACATGCAAATGGGCAAGTCGAGTCTGCGTGACGGTACATTGTATAAATCCGGCACCCGCAGCAAACAATATGGCGTGGCGGTGCAGAGCAAGGGCGACGGCACAAAATTTCAGTTGTTCCACTTTGAAAAACGCGGCCTCGACGACTAATTCCATTTGTAAATCACTAATGGATCAATCCGTAATTCAAACTCGTCATGCCGAACGGTTTTTTGTGAGGAAGTCGAAGAAAGTAGCGCTGGTCGCATGCATGCGAAAGTTGCTGACCATGCTCAACGCAATCATAAAACATGATCAACCTTGGAAATATAATGTGAAAAAACCAGACGAATAACTGGTAAATCTGGCAGCAGTTTGAAGACAGTTGCTCGTCTGATTGATTGACAGATAAACCAACGCTACAAACGATGAGGCGGGTGAGATGGATCAAAGCACGAAAAAAACTGTGCTCTGTCGGAATGACAAATTGTTGATAACGCTGGTAATGAATGCACCTTTGACTTAGAAATGGAATAACCAACGAGGCCCCCATTCATTTTGATCGCGGCCACAACATCCGCACAGGTTGAGCCGATAAAAAATTGCCGTACGACACGTTTCGCCAACGGCAGAGGCGGGCCGGAGTTGGCCGGGGTGCGCTAATGATCGGAGTGGTGCGAAGGTGGCGTGGACTTGGTGCGATACAACAGGTCACAGATCGGGAACGTGATATTGAAGTTACATTCCGTCATCCGTGCCGGATCATGATGCGCAGTATGCAGGCCGCGTAACGCACGCACCAGGCGCAGCCGGCCAATTGGGCTGTTGTGCGGAACGTGGTAGGAAAAATGCAGCCATTCATAGGTCAGGTAATAAGTGATGCCGACCGCAAAAAACAGCCGCGCCACGTTTTCGGAAACAAACCACCACAACGGCAACGCGAGCAGCGCGGCGGTGACAATCACCAAACCAATCGCCCACCACGGGAAAAACACCCAGTAGTATTCACGCGGGGTGCGTGCGGCCATATGTTCATGGTCAAAATAGACATGATGCTGACGGGTGTGGCGTTCAAACAAAATTTCGCGGCCGTGCCGCAAGTGATGCATCGGCCCGCGATGCACCAGGTATTCAACCCAGTTCGCGGTTAAAAATGCCAACGGCACCGTCAGCAATTCCAAACTGCTGACGGCGTGTAATGGCCAAAGCGCCACCATGATTGCAGTTAACGCCACCAAATTGGCCTCACCAAAGTACAGCCGTGGCTCTTAACGCGATGGAATCGCGCCGGCGAGTCGGTCGCGATGGATATTGATGCGCGTGTCGGCCACGTCCGGAGAGGATGAGGTCTGAGTTGCGCCGGAATTTATGACAACCATGTTTGAATATCGCAGCTGGTTACGCCCGTGTTTACCACTGCGCGTGGCAAAGACGCGGTTTGTGTTGCCGGAAAGTTAATCAGGGCCACAACCACCAGAAGGTGAGTGCACTAATCACCGCATAGATGATCGAGTCGAGGACATCTTTGCCGACACTGCCCCATGGTTTTCCCATCCAGATCGCCATTTGAAAACTACCGGCGGCATAGACCAGAAAACTAACCACGCCCACCAAGTGCGCTGCGCTGCGGCTATCACCCTTAATGCCAAAGGCATCGACCGCCACGGTTGCCGCAATGGCCGCGATCACCAGCGTAAAAATAAACCAACTCACCAATGGCTTGCCCATTGTCGGTGCAACACTGGGTCGCACGGTGATCATCGCCACCGGACCGTCGGTGAATTTTTTGATCATGACGGGATCGGCCATGTCTTTCATTTCGATACAATGCGGCAGGATGTATTGCCCGGGCGCGGGGGAGCCGGCACGAATCGCCGCCCGCACATCGTCCTCATTGCTGAGTTTGTGGTAATCAGAGTTGTGCCACTTGAACAGCATATGGATCAAACTGCTGGCGATAAAAATGAAAATTGCTGTTGCCAGGATCGGTAACCACAGTTGAAAAACTTCGCTCATGATATCTCCCGTTTTGGTGGGATACGGTTGGGATACAAATGGCCGATACCTGAATTGAGTCCCCGCGCCGCTCAGGGGCGGTGTCTCGGTGCCGTATTTCGGTGCCGTATTTTCGTGACCAAGTGCGCGTCAAATTTACACTGAAACGGTGTGCAATATTTTCTTTATCGCAATAGACCGCAATTGCCTTTAAATCGGAAAAAAGGCGTAGGGGAAATTATAGAATCGTCGTCCCTGCGGAGGCAGGGACCAATTCCAATTGTTTGTTGGAGATACGGCGGACTGGATTCCAGCCTTTATCGAAGTGTATCCCTGTGGGACGCTGGAATGACGGCGGGAAAACATTGGCCAGATTCGCAACACTTTTAATCTCTTCGGGTGAATTCCCCGCCGCTTGCGGCGTCATGATCAATGGTGAGCAGGCTTCATCTGCCCACCGTTTCAGTGCTTACAAGCAATTCCCGCGTGGGCAGTTAAAGCCTGCCCACCCTTGTATGATCATCTTGTCGATCAATACCTCGCGGCTTGCCGCGAGGTTGTTTAATCCCACCCATCAATTCCGACCCAGCCCCGCCAGATCAAAGGCATAACTCGCCTTAAAAAATATTTCGTTAATGCGCCGCTGGTAATTGGCGCCGGGCTCGATGGAGCGGGATGAATTCACACCCAAATAAAAATTGGTGCCCAATCCACGTTTGTGGCTATACACCAGCGAGCGTGTTTCGGTTTTGTTAAACGGCGTGACGCGCGACTCGTACAGTGATGGCGCACGGCGGGTGCCGTTGTATTGGGCAATCAGTCTTAGGCTGTCGCGCGCGGTCAGGTGATATACCGAGGTAAGTTGTGCGGCGCGTTCACGAATGATGGTGGATGTGCCGACCACATTGTCTTTGGTATTGATGATAGATTCCTCCAGACGCGGCTGAATTTCCCAGCGATTAAACAAACGAATGGTTGCACCGACCTGAAAGTAAGTGCCGCGCCCGATTCGATTGTTGGCCACATCACCGCGTTCGCCAATTGCGGTTTCCGCATGAAAGCTGGACAACCAATTGCCCGGTGTCCATTCAAACCAGCCAAAAAACTGGCTGCGTGACAAGGGTTCACCCGTTGCACGAAAACGAATTTTTTGCCGGGGTCGTGCTTCCAATCCGAAATTGATTTTATTGGCAGTAAACGCCACGCCGAGGTTTTGTTGTTGATACAACAAACGTCCATCGAAATCGAGTTTGCGCTCCAGATTAAGATTGGGCGCAACCTCTGTGAAGCCGGCGACGTCGCGCCATCGGTGGGTAAGGTTGGTGTATGCGCGGCGCGTGCCAACCTGGCTGAAGAAACCATTGTCCGCGCGAAAATCGCGACCGATTTCCTCGATGGCACCGAAGTTGCTCCATTTGTCCGTTGAGAAACGGTAGTCAACCAAAAACGCGGTATCACCGGCGCGGGAC
>JANPNU010000310.1:0-5205 GCA_031427615.1 Burkholderiales bacterium | reverse complement strand
GTAACAACGCTATTCACCGTTTTCGCGCAGTGTTGCAAGACGCCGGTCTGATTGTCACCATTCGCAAAACTCGAGGTGATGATATTGATGCGGCCTGCGGACAACTGGCTGGACGGGTGGTCGACAAATCACAACGAACCGGAAAGTTGCCGCAGAGCAGAACCATTGCCATCCGTGCGACCACGTAACATCATCGTGATCAAGCAGACGCCATAGCCGAGGAGACCGTTATGAATAGAGTGAATGTCAGGTTGGTGATGGCGATTTGGGTGGGCACCATTGTGCTCGTGAGCGGTTGTTCAACCACCACCACCACCGAAACCAAGACGGCCGATATGGCAACCAAAGTTGCGCCAACACAACGCGCACAAATTCATACCGAACGTTCTGCGGAGTATTTTCGACTTGGTCGCATGGCAACGGCGTTGGAAGCGGCACAACAGGCGGTTGCCGCCGAATCGAAGTACGCGCCGGCGCATAACATGGTGGCGCTGATCTATATGGAATTGCGTGACGACGAAAAGGCACAGGCGGCGTTTGACAAGGCGATTCGACTGTCCCCCAATGATTCCTACACGCTCAACAATTACGGTTGGTTTATTTGCGAACGACAAGATCCAAAACGTGCGTTGACCTATTTCACGCAGGCATTGCGCAATCCGCTGTACAGTACACCGGAGCGCGCGCTTTACAATGCTGGCGTTTGTGCCCGTCGCGCCGGTGACAACGCCATGGCCGAAACCAATCTGCGTGCGGCGTTGGCGCGGGATCCACAATTGGCACCTGCGTTATACGAGTTGGCCGATATCGCATTTTCACAGACGCGTTACAAAGAGGCCGATGCACAATTTGCAAGATTTAGCGCGATGGTGCGTGAGCCGGACGCCAACGGCCTGTTGCTCGGGGCTAAAATTTCCCGTGCAATGGGTGATCGTAACGGTGAGGCCGGGTATGTGTCCCAGTTGCGGCGGCGGTTCCCGGACGCGCCGCAAACCCGCGAAGCAACGACCCGATAATTCAAGGCCATTTAACGGACAAATTGCATGCAAGCTAATTTGAAAACACCTGACCAGTTGCACCCCGGAGCGGATGCCCGCGAATCAAAAAACGCAGTGCCGCCGGCCGATGCCATGATGGGAAACAACTTTATGTTGACGCATCCTGAGGCGGTGCCTCACGAGCCGGAATCAGTCGGGGAATTGCTGCGTGCCGCCCGCGAAAGTGCCGGGTTTTCGATTGGTGAAATTGCCAATCGCCTGCGGATGGGCACCAAACAAATTGATGCAATTGAGCGCGCCGATTATTCCGCTTTGCCGCAAGGCATATTTTTACGTGGTTTTATTCGTAATTATGCCAAGGTGGTGGGCATTAATATTGATGAGGCGTTGGCGACGCTGGAAAGAACCCACGCGGACGGTTTGGCAGTAGCCGCGACCAAAGTGCTGGCACCGTCGGCTGCGACGCCGTTGCGTATGCATTCCAGAGCAGAAGTGTTTTCAACACCCAAGGCAAGAATATTGATTGTTGTCGGCGTCGTTTTGTTGCTGGCAGCCGCAATTTGGTATTGGTGGGAGTTTGTTCGCCCGCACCTTGCCGATGGTGGTCGTCCGCGTGCCGCAGATGTGGTCGCAACCACACCAGCAGCCACTCAGCCACAGGTCGTGCTGCAGCCGACACTCTCGGAGCCTGAATCAAAAGCCGGTGCCAATTCAACCGTTGTTATCGCCCCTGAAAAAGCGGCCGCAACCGGACTGACTGCGCCGGTGGCCCAATCAATGGTGAAGGCCGCGGACCCGGCCACATCTACCCCTACCGCTGCCGCCAATCCTGTAACGGCTGTTGCCCCGGCAATCGCCACCAAAGCAGTGCGAACGGCGGGTGACACCGGCGTGATAGGATTTACTTTTACCGGACCGTCCTGGGTGGAAGTGCTCGATAGCACTGGCCGCACGATATTGTCACGTCGTTATAACGTGGGTGACTTTGATGAGGTGTCGGGTCGGGGCCCGTTTTCGATTATTGTGGGAAATTCCACGGTCACACGTATGGCCTACAACGGTCGCGAATTTGATCTGGCCCCGCACACCCGTGCCAATGGAACGGTTGCCCGTGTGACGGTCAAGTAGCCCGCGATCCAGCGCGGTCACGACGGTAAAACTGCCTTTCGTTTTTTGCTCATTTTATTTGGTTACGTTATTAATTTGTCATGATGAGTCATATCCCGCGCCGCGTTTCGCGGCAAGTCAAAATAGGTCATGTGCTGGTCGGTGGTGGTGCGCCAATCATGGTGCAATCCATGACCAATACCGACACTGAAGATATTGCCGCGACGGTGGCGCAGGTCGCATTGCTGGCGCGTGCCGGTTCGGAAGTGGTGAGGATTACGGTGAATACGCTTGCCGCCGCCCGTGCCGTGCCGGAAATTCGCGCACAGTTGGATGCCATGGGGGTGACAACCCCGCTGATTGGCGACTTTCATTTTAACGGCCACAAGTTGTTGACCGAAGTGCCGGCCTGCGCCGAGGCATTGGCGAAGTTACGAATTAATCCCGGCAACGTCGGCCATGGCAGCAAACGTGATGATCAATTTGGCGCGATGATTCAAGCGGCGATTAAATTCGACAAACCGGTTCGTATCGGCGTGAATTGGGGTTCGCTGGATCCAGAGTTGATTGCACGAATGATGGACGAAAATGCCACGCTGCCACAGCCCAAAGACGCCGATGCCGTGATGCGTGAAGCATTAATTGTATCGGCACTGGAAAGTGCCGCCAAGGCGGAAGAACTTGGTTTAGCCGGCGATAAAATTACCCTGTCGTGCAAGGTCAGCGCGGTGCAGGATTTGATTGCGGTTTATCGCGATCTGGCCAAGCGTTGTGATTACCCGTTACATTTGGGACTGACCGAAGCCGGCATGGGTTCCAAAGGAATTGTTGCTTCCACCGCCGCGTTGGCGGTCTTGCTGCAAGAGGGCATCGGCGACACCATCCGCATATCGCTCACCCCGGAGCCGGGCGGCGACCGCACTCGCGAGGTCATCGTGGCGCAGGAAATCTTGCAGACCATGGGGTTGCGTGCGTTTACGCCGATGGTGGTGGCGTGTCCCGGTTGTGGACGCACCACCAGCACCTATTTTCAGACGCTTGCCGACAAAATCCAAACCTATTTGCGCAACCAAATGTTGGTGTGGAAAACAAAGTATCCGGGGGTCGAGGAAATGCACGTTGCCGTGATGGGTTGCGTCGTGAATGGCCCGGGTGAATCAAAATTGGCGAACATCGGCATTTCCCTGCCAGGTTCCGGAGAGCGACCGGTTGCACCGGTGTATATCGACGGCGAAAAGGCGGTGACACTTAAAGGCGACTTTATCGCCGAGGAGTTTCAGGCGCTGGTTGATGACTATGTTGCGAAAAATTATGCGCCGGGCGCGGTACGCAAATCCTCCCTGCGCAAAAAAGAAATCGCCATCAAGCAGGTCGCGTAACACATTCCTAAAAAGGGGGCTTCTAAAAACCCACAAATTTCGTCATTCCGGCCCTTCGACGGGCTCAGGATGAACCGTGCACTTGCCCGGGCCGGAATCCAGTCTTTTTGTATTTTCAATAACTTGTCCACCTCTGGATCCCGGCCTCGGCCAGGATGACGGGTTTTTTATTCCATTTGTAAATCATTACTTTATTAACGCCTATTTTTAAATTGTTATTCCGAACGGTCTTTTGTGAGGAATCTCACCAGCGTTATCTTGCGCATCTCAATGGTGAGATGGATCAAAGCACGATAAAACTGTGCTCTGTCGGAATGACAGATTTTTGTGGTTAATCAAGTCGTAAATTAATGTACTTTAGATCTGGAAATAGAATTAGAATTTCCCAAAAGGTAAACACAGGGCGGGTAGCGCGATTCCAGATATTATTGTCTTGAATCGCGCTACCCGACTTGTGTTTGATTTTTATTTATCAGTGTTTACTGCAACGGAAACGGGCTGAAATTGGCGGGTGCTGTCCCTGCGTTGATGACCGTCGGTGCGGCACCTGCGGCCTTCATTAGCCAGACGACTAGCTGGTTGTCCGGGCGACGGAAAGCAATATCAAAAATTCCGTCGCCATCAAAATCACCCGTGGCATACACCGTCCAGGTCGGGTCCGAGGAATAGGGATATACCGCCGTTCGTGTCACCGTCAGATTGCTCGATGTGCACGATGCATTCGGGTCATCGGCGACGCCAGTATAGGGTGGCAGGGACAATCCAACAGCGCTTAATGCGATCACTTGAATCGCACCGGTCGACCCATTTCTGGACAAAATATCACCACGGCGATTGCCGGTGAAATCAGCGATTTTTAATGCAGTAAAACCAGTTGCGAGGTTGCCGCCGGACAAATTCGCGCAGGTGCGGCCGGGGGTCGCCATCAATACACGCACGACATTGGTCGGGCTGACATAAATCATGTCCGCTGCGCCGTTGCCGTCCAGGTCGGCCGCGCCGAGCAAGGTCCAGGTTAGTGGCGCGCCGCCGCGCTTCCTCACCTGGTTCACCGTGGTGCCGTTGGAAAACCAGATATACGACACACCCTGATCATCAATGTTGGGGCTCTGGCCACGGAAGCGCCAAACCAGGTCGCCAAATCCATCGCCATCGAGGTCGCCCACCGCCTGCACGTCCCATTCTGGTTTGACCAGACGCAGCAATTGACTGGAGAAGTTGTCGAAGTTTCGCCAGAAGCGCGCCTCACCCTGTCCGGATGCATTGAGGAATTGGCTATTCAGGTAGGCCAAGTCTGAGCGACCGGCGGCAGACAAGTCCACCGCGCCGAGCAGGCGAAATTCCGGACCCGGATGCGTTTGCGTGGTCCAGACAAAGGTGTTGTTAACCAGACGCCCGCCTTGCATGGTTCCAGAGGTGTTACTCACCAGCAGCACGCTTTTGTTATTGCCGTCGATGTCGATGCCGCCACGCCGCGACAAGGGGACCTGCGCGGCCGGTGTCAGCCACTGGCTGATGCTGGGAAAGGCGATATCAAAGCGCGAGTAGTAGTCACGGTTGGACGCGTTGTTTGGGTCATTTGCGGTCGCGCAGCTTGATGGGCCGCCCAGCAGACCGCCCCGCAAGAAATAATTGCCGCTGCTGATGGTAAACACCCCGCTGCCGGAACTGCCGCCTTCGGTGACACCGCTCGAGTAGGTAGGGGTGATAAAGGAAGCATT
>JANPNU010000309.1:0-2163 GCA_031427615.1 Burkholderiales bacterium | reverse complement strand
AAGAGGTCATGGGTGACAAGGCGATTACCTGGGTCAAAGAGCAAAACGCCAAATCACAGAAAGAGCTCGAAGCCCATCCGCAGTTCGCGCCGATTCGCGACAAGGTGCTCGAGGTGGTGAATTCGCGCGAGCGCATGCCGGGCGTACAAAAACGTGGTGAATGGTTTTATAACTTCTGGCAGGATCGTAATAACGTGCGTGGTATTTGGCGCCGGACAACACTTGCCGAATACAAAAAGGCCGAGCCAAAATGGGAGACAGTGCTCGACCTCGATCAGCTCGCCAAGGACGAAAAGGACAACTGGGTGTGGCGTGGTTCGACGTGCCTTTATCCGGACTACAACAAATGCATGATCGCGTTGTCGCGCGGTGGGGCCGATGCCGTGGTCATCCGCGAATGGGACCTGGCGACAAAGACATTTGTCAAAGACGGCTTTCAGTTAAAAGAAGCCAAGGGCTCGGTCGATTGGATTGATGCCGATACTCTTTTTGTGCAAACTGATTTTGGTGCCGGGTCACAAACCAAATCCGGTTATGCGCGCATCGTCAAAATGTGGAAACGCGGCACGCCAATTGACGCGGCAACCATCGTCTACGAAGGCACGGTTGACGATATCAGCGTGAGCGCAAATCAAATTGAACGCAAGGGTTATCCAACCCGCCAGTTTGTTCGTCGTGGTGTGACATTTTTTACCAGCGAGACCTATGCGCTCGAGGGCGGCAAACTCACCAAGATTGATATCCCGGCCGATGCAAATTTTGGTACCTTCCGTGACTGGATAAGTGTGCGGGTAAAGTCAGCTTGGACGGTGGGCGGCAAAACCTACAAACAGGGCTCATTGCTGGCGATCCCATATGAAAAATTCATGAAGGGCGACCGCAATTTTGACGTGTTGTTTGAAGGCAATGATCGCAAATCGCTCGCTGGAATGGCCGTCACCAAAAACTTCATCATCATCAACGAATTGGATAATGTCCGGAATCGTCTGGTTGAATTGACCTACAAGGACGGCAAATGGAGCCGCCGCCCTGTTGCCATGCCGGGTCTTGGCACGGTCGGTGTGGCGGCGATTGATGCCGACGATGGTGATGATTATTTTGTGACCCTCACCGATTTTCTGACGCCGTCAACGTTGTTGCTGGCCAAGGGCGGCAGTGATCAGCGCGAGCCGCTGAAAGTATTGCCGGCATTTTTTGATGCGACCCCGTATAAGGTTGAACAGTTCGAGGTCGCCTCCAAAGACGGCGAAAAAATTCCGTACTTTGCCATCATGCGCAAGGACGTCAAACTAGACGGCACCAATCCGACCCTGTTATATGGTTATGGCGGCTTCGAGGTTTCGCAATTGCCGAGTTATTCCGGCAACGTTGGCAACGGCTGGCTGGCGCAGGGTGGGGTGTATGTGGTCGCCAATATTCGTGGCGGCGGAGAGTTTGGCCCACGCTGGCATCAGGCCGGATTAAAGGCCAATCGTCAAAAAGTGTTTGATGATTTCATCGCGGTTGCCGAGGATTTGGTTGCCAAAAAAATTACCGCTCCGCGTCATCTCGCCATTTCAGGCGGCTCCAACGGTGGCTTGCTGGTTGGTGCGGTGATGGTGCAACGTCCCGACCTGTTCCGTGCGGTATTGTGCAGCGTGCCGTTACTCGATATGCAGCGCTACCACAAGTTGCTGGCGGGCGCATCATGGGTGGCGGAATACGGCAACCCGGATGACCCGAAAGAGTGGGAATACATTTCCAAATATTCACCGTATCAAAACGTCAAAGCCGGGGTAAAAATGCCGCGCGTGTTGTTTGTCACCTCAACCCGTGATGACCGGGTGCACCCCGGTCACGCCCGCAAGATGATGGCGAAAATGAAAGAGCAGGGCCACGACGTGTTGTATTACGAAAACATTGAAGGGGGACACTCGGCGTCGGCCAATAATCAGCAACTCGCCTATCGAACCGCCCTGCAATGGTCGTTTCTTTTGGGCGAATTAAAATAAAAACAGACACCGTCTCGCCATCAAACGTGCCGAGGCGGTGCAGTTTGCGTATAATTGCGCGATTAGAGCAGTTCGGAGACCTGGCCGAGTGGTCGAAGGCACTCCCCTGCTAAGGGAGCATGCGGTCAAAAACTGCATCGAGGGTTCGAATCCCTCGGTCTCCGCCAACTGG
>JANPNU010000308.1:0-1664 GCA_031427615.1 Burkholderiales bacterium | reverse complement strand
GCGAAAGAATGCCACCACATCAGCGCTATAGCGAACCGACAACAAGAGCTTTTTATTTTCTGATTTCGGTCTGCCCCGCAGAGTGCGCATCGGCACCATTGCGTCAAGCTGCGCCTTGGTCAGTGGTTTGGCGTCCGGATCCGCTTTGGCTGCGGCAACAATTTTTGCGTTCTCTTCAAGAGACGGCATGCAGATCACGCGTTTAGTTGAAATTTTCGACATAGTTCTTCACCTCTCTGGGTTCAGCGTGGCGCAGGCTGATTGGCCGGCGCAGATCGCCGCGATCCACGAACGCGAGCAACAAACCATGACGGGCAAGGTTTTGCTTGTCTTTCTCGGGATCAAAGATGAAGCGCACTTATTATTGTAGCTACAGAAAATTAAAGTATCAAGCGCAAACAGTGCGATACGTGGCAGATCACGTCTTACTGTACATACCTGCCGGCACCTAGACAGACTTCGTGGATATAATGCAATGTAATACATTGTAGGAGATAGTTCCATGAGCATCACTAGCGTGCGGTTCACTGAAGAAATTGATTCAGATTTAGAACGTGCCGCCGCCGCCGCCCGGCGCACCAAATCGTGGCTGATTAACGAGGCTGTGCGTGATTATTTACAACGCCGGGATGAAGAGGGCGCGCGCTGGCGCGACACTCTGACAGCGCTGGATCAGGTCAAGCATGGAGAACTCGTTGACGGCACCGAAGTGCTGGAATGGCTGTCCGCCTGGGGCAAAGAGGCTCCTCAAAAAAGTTCTTCCCGCATACGCACAGGGCAAACCGGCACACGGGCCAAACGCCCTGCGGCAAGCCGTTCACCCACGCGATGATTCTCAGCTTCACCCGGCTGGCCCAGGCTGATTTGGTGCGTCTGCGGGAGTTCATCGCCAAACATAGTGAACTGTCCGCAGAGCGCGTGTCAACGCAACTGCTCAAAGGGATCATGTTGCTGACCAAGCATCCTCGTCTCGGCAGAAAAGTCGTCAAGAACGATGGCGATGCCGCTCCCGAAGAGATTCGCGATTGGATGGCTGGCGACTACGTGGTGCGCTATCTGATTGCGGATCAGCGGCTTATCGTATTGCGGGTATGGCATCAGCGGGAGAATTGGCCCAACTGAACAGAATTGGACTCGAACTGTATTCCGCGTACTTTG
This sequence comes from Burkholderiales bacterium, assembly GCA_031427615.1. GTDB lineage: Bacteria > Pseudomonadota > Gammaproteobacteria > Burkholderiales > Usitatibacteraceae > UKL13-2. Next base: position 506 of record JANPNU010000308.1, on the reverse strand, counting down.
ATATTTGTTCGCTGCGAATCGCCCGGCTTCAAATATCCGTACAACCTTGCCCGCAGAGTCCGCGCAGTTTTGCCGACATACCGCACGTCGCCGCCGACAACAAACGTATAGAGCGCCGGTACCGCATCCGCCATCACGCGCAAATCGAGAGCCAGTCCGGATTCAGAAATTCGCCACGAGCCAATCTCATGAAACCCAATTTCAAGCAAAGCATTCAAGCCCAACTTGTCATGCGCTGGATCAGTCACGCCTTACCCTTGCCATGCTATGTCGGCAACTTCGAAAGCTCCTTCACCCGCGCCGAATTCGGCGCGAAGCCCAAGCCCGGCAGTTCCGGCAGCGTGAGCCAGCCATCTTGCGGCACCGGCAGGTCATCGAAAAGTTGTTCGAGCAATTTGACCGCCACGTAGTGATACTCGACCAATCCGCCGTTGCTCACACCCGCATGCAGATGCATGTTGTGAAACGGCCAGGCACCGCCGTTGTCGATCGGCACGTTGAAGGCC
>JANPNU010000307.1:0-2033 GCA_031427615.1 Burkholderiales bacterium | reverse complement strand
GTGCGAGACATCAAACATACCGGCGCTTTGGCGAACATGATGATGTTCGTCAACCTGGCTACCGTAGTGAAGTGGCATTTCCCAGCCACCGAAATCGACCATCTTGGCGCCACAGGCGAGATGGGAATCATATAGGGGGGTGCGTTGGAGCATGGACAGGACCTTGAAGGATGGGAAAAACTGATCGTGGCAACGATTTATCCAACTGCCAATAATCAGTGCTTACCCATCTGTCCACTCTACCTGAGAGTTTCCTGAATCGATCGATTCAGTAGCCCCTTCGGTGAGCCGCATGGCTACTGCGACTTCTCTCCAGAATTTTTACGTTGTGTGGTTCCTGATACCTGAGCGATTTCGGGTGATTGCGCCTTCGGCGGCTGTCCAACTTCAACAGCGCTCTCCCACACAACATTTGTTACACAATGCCGGTCAAATTCTACGCGAAACCAACCGTCGTCGCTGCAATTAATACAGTTATTTAGTGCTCGCCGAAAATTTTATCCACAACGACCTTTAATTTTGCCGTGGAAATTGGCTTGAGCAAATAGTCCAATGCACCGGCCTCCAGGGTCTCGCGGCGGATCAGCGAATCATCGATTGAAGTCAAAAAAACAATTCGCTTGGCCGAATTCGGCGAGCGCATGCGCACGTTTTTTAGAAAACTGATACCTGACAATTTCGGCATACGCATATCACAAATCACCAATTCGAACGAGTTGTCCAGGCACATCTCGAGCGCCGCCATGCCGTCAGCGGCAGATTTTACGGTAAAGCCTAGTGTAGTCAGCGACCGGAATAAAAACATCCGGGTGACTTCATCATCATCAATCACCAGCGCCAAACCGCGCGCCACGGGTGCCTCAATCGGCGAATCGGTCATGGGCGAACACAATCCAGGAAGTATTCCATATTTCCGTCCACCTCCTGCTCAACCAGGCCGTGAATATCGGTTTCAAAGCCAGGGAACGTGCGGTTAAACGAACGCGCAAACTGCAGGTATTGCACAATGGTTTTATTAAATCGCTCGCCCGGAATCAACAACGGAATGCCCGGTGGATACGGCGTCAGCAACATTGCGGTGATGCGCCCCTCCAACTGGTCAATCGGCACCCGGTCAATTTCGCGATGGGCCAATTTGGCATAGGCATCGGCTGGTTTCATGGCCGGCTGCATATCAGACAAATACATTTCAGTCGTGAGTCTGGCGACATCGCGTTCACGGTACATATCGTGAATCTGCTGACACAAATCGCGCAGACCCAAACGTTCATAACGCGGCTGTGTTGCGACAAATTCCGGCAGAATTTTCCACATCGGGACATTTCGATCGTAATCATCCTTAAATTGCTGCAGCGCCGTCACCAACGTATTCCAACGACCCTTGGTAATGCCGATCGTAAACATGATGAAAAATGAGTATAGGCCGGTTTTTTCAACGATCACACCGTGTTCAGCCAAAAATTTGGTGACAATTGACGCCGGTATGCCGGTCTTGGCAAATTTCCCGGAGACATCCAAGCCCGGGGTAATGACGGTTGACTTGATCGGATCCAGCAAATTAAAATCCGCGGCAATATTGCCAAAGCCATGCCATTTTTCATTGGCCTTTAACATCCATTGTTCGCGGCGACCAATGCCTGATTCGGCGAGTTTGTCCGGCCCCCAAACCTTGAACCACCAATCCTTGCCAAATTCAGTATCCACTTTGCGCATGGCGCGGCGAAAATCCATCGCTTCGGAAATTGATTCTTCAACCAACGCCGTCCCGCCGGGTGGCTCCATCATCGCAGCGGCCACATCACATGACGCAATGATGGCGTATTGCGGGCTGGTCGAGGTGTGCATCAAGTACGCCTCATTAAAACGTGTCCGATCCAGTTTGACCGTCTCGGACTCCTGCACGAGGATTTGTGACGCCTGGGAAATGCCTGCCAGCAGCTTGTGCGTCGAATGGGTGGCAAAGATCATCGCGTCTTTGCAGCGTTTGCGCCCATTATTGACGTCACCAATCGCGTGCATGTTTTTGAAAAACG
>JANPNU010000306.1:0-1577 GCA_031427615.1 Burkholderiales bacterium | reverse complement strand
GGCAATGACGCAATATAGGCACGGTTCGTGTTCAATAAAAAATCCCGTGTGGCTTGGCCATAAAATATGTTATAGTTTTATGCGTTCCGACGGGTGGGATCCCGCCGTTAAATAATAAGGAGATGCAATGCCGCTCGCCATTTTTTATGTTTTTGCCATACTCTGCATCATCTTTTACTACACCGGCCATTTGAAGCGTTGGAAGTGCGAGTGGATTTTGCTGGTCCTGGCTATCGCTGTTTTCCCGGCCGTATTGTTCTTGTGACGGGCTAGGGTTTTTCTGGCAGGTGACAACGTATCAGTAATAGAAAAGAAAAGCCCACCAACGAGATGTTGGCGGGCTTTTTTTTTGGTCTTTTAAATGTTTAATGTCTAGATTTGGCGCGATTTTTCATGGATAAAGTTGTGAAGATGGTTGCCAGCTCTCGTTATTTGTTTCTTGCGGGCGTGTTGGGGCGGAGACTGTCAACGATGTCGCGCCGCTGGATTTTGCCGATAGAACAATTTGAGTTGCTCATAAACTTTTGGAAACCGATCCCGCACCGTTTGCGGTAATTCAAAAAACGCTTCGGAAATAACCGCAAAAAATTCAGCCGGCGATTCGCCGGCATAGGGGTCAATGGGCAACAGGGCCAACGCCGCGCCATGATCGTGCCTTGCCAGATCCTCGGCCTCATCGGACGCCTGACAAAATTCCAGGTACGCGGCTTTAAACGCCTGCTGCCAAATTGTTTCTGACATACCTTTGTGTAGCGGCGGAAAACCATTGGCGTTTCCATTTTGCATATCAAGTTTGTGGGCGAACTCGTGAATCACCACATTGAAACCAGCCACCGCCCGGTCGGTTGACGTCACGGCGACATCCTCGTAGGACAAAATCACCGGCCCTCCCAGCCACGCTTCACCGGCGAGCGGGTCGCGCGAAATGTGAACCAGACCCATTTCATCGACCACCTCGCGCTCGGGCATAAACTGGCTCGGATAAACGATGATGTCTGACCAACCGTCGAATGAATCCACTCCCAATTCGAGTACCAGGATGCAGGCTTGTGCGGCGATCTCGACTTTCATTTTTTGTGAAATTTCCAGATCCCCGGCGCCAACAATGGATTTGCGCGTCAAAAAATCGGATGCAATCAGCCGCAAGCGTCGATTCTCTTCGGCCGTGAGTCCTTGAATAAACCGATACCGGCGCGTGGCCTGCGCCCACAATTCGGCATCAATCGGCACAATGGTCCGCGCGCCAAGGCGCAGGATTTTTCCCCAAAAGCTGGTCATACCAAGCCTGTTTTCATTCGTGAATTTTGTATTGCGCTAAATTGAACACCGAACTCGACTGATCAGAAAAGTCGGGCAGACACTTCCATCTTGCGGCGATCCGATAAAAACCAAGTGGGCGAGCCTACACAGCGAGGTCGAACCAATTTGCGGCCGGCCGTTGATGAAATTGGAGCGGTCGATGGACTGAGATATGATTTCATATCCACACCGATCTAAAAACCCATTAGCCCTTAAGGCGCCATTTATGATGATATCGATACCCCAGACCACTCGTTGCCGCATCAACAATTTGTGCC
>JANPNU010000305.1:0-2636 GCA_031427615.1 Burkholderiales bacterium | reverse complement strand
AAAACTTATCTTTTCTATCGCGCTTTTTTATCTTTTGCCAAACTGTCGTATCGTGCTTGCCGGCGGCACCGCCGCCGGCAAGGGGGTGAATCACGTATGGTTATTTGTACAATCCGCCGCGCGGTTTTTTAATAAACACGGCTGGCGCTGGTAACGCCCGGAAATAAATACGCCAGGCGTTATTTCAAATTCTGCGCTTCACCCTTTTTGGGGATCAGGTGTTCCAGCGCTGGTAATTTTTTGCGCAGCTCTTCGGTCACCGCGCGGGCTTCATCGCTATTGGCAATCACCGTTGGTGTGATCAATACCACCAGCTCCGTGCGGTTGTTACGGAAAGACTGGGTGCCGAACAGTCCACCAATTATCGGGATTTTTGAAAGCAGCGGCACGCCGGACGTGCCGGAACCACGGTCATTCTGGATCAACCCCGCCAGCACCATGGTTTCGCCGCTGGCCACATTCACAGTGGTTTGCGCTTTGCGAGTGTTGATGGGTGGATTGTTGCCGGAGGTGGCACCAGCCGAGCTGACTTCCTGATTCACTTCCAATGTGACACGGCCACCGGCATTGATGCGCGGCGTGACGGTGAGCAAAACACCGGTATCAATGTACTGGCGTGAGGTGACGGTACTGCCACCAGTGGAGGTTGTCGAGCCGGTATCAACCGAGATGCGGGTGCCAACATTGACCACCCCTTTGGCGTTATCCAGCACCAGTAATTTTGGTGCGGACTCGACCCGTGCGCGGCCGTCCTGTCCCAGCGCCTGCAAAACAGCACGGATATCACCGCCGACCATATTGATCAGTTGTAGACCGCCGGTGGCGGGCACCAGCGGAATCGAGGTGCCCGGCACGGTACCACGCGGATCGGTTGCACCGCCCAAGCCAGGTAACTGCGGCAGGGCGCGCGGCAAAATACCACCCTCCCCGCCCGCGTTTCGCAATGCACCAACCGTATTGTTGCGGGCATTGATAAACCACTCGATGCCAAATTTTAGTTCGTCCGTTAACGTCACCTCGGCAACCAACACCTCCACCAGCACCTGACGGCGCGGCACATCCAGCTGGCGCAATGCTGAACGAATGGTTTCAAAATCGGCGGGCGAAGCCAGAATCAGCAGTGAATTGTTGTCGTCATCCGCAATGATGCGGGTGTCTTTGGAAACCGCCGCGCCACTGGATTGAAACAGGTTGCTGATCAACGCGCCAAAAGCACCACCACCCACGCCACCCACCCCGGGCGTTGCGCCGGTGGCGGTGGTCACCGGCCGTGCACCGGGTGCCAAAGCACCACTGCTACCCCCGCCGCTGCCCGTTTGATTGCCATAAATGCTGCTCAACAATTGTGCGAGCCGATCCGCGCGGCCATTTTGTACCGCATACACATTTAAACGCACACCACCGGCCAGACCACCCCCTTTGTCGAGGCGGTCAATCCATTTTTTGGCTTCTTCCAAATAACGCGGCTGGGTGGTGGTGATGACCAGCAATGCGTTCAACCGCTCGATGGCAATGATGCGCACAATACCGGCGAGGGGATTGGCGCTGCCCGCCGCCGCACCCGCAGTAGCGGGCGCGCCACCGGCACCACTGGTGCCACCAAAAATTCGATCCAGATCCGCAGACAAGGCCTTGACGTCGGTTTGCATCGAAAACAAACCGACCGAATATCCCGCCAAATAATCGACGTCAAAAATGTCGACGACTTCGAGCATGTGTTTAAGTTCTTTTTGGGTGCCGGAAAGAATCACCAAATTGCGCAATTCATCAACCCGAACGGATGATTGCGGTTCAAGTGCGTAGGGCTCCAAAATACGCGCCATGTCGCGCACGCCGGCATAACGCAATTGCACAATTTGTGTGCTGTAACCGTTCGGCAATTGCACCGCCGTGGTCACCACCTGTGGCGTGACCGAACCTTTTACGGCCACACCAGCCGGCATGATTTTATAAATGCTATCTTCACGAATCATCACTTGGCCGTTTTGGCGCAACAACATTTCGAGCGTCGGAATTAATTCACTGCGCGGAATGGCGCGGGTCAAACGAATGGTGAGGTTGCCGGCGGTTTGTGGATGAATCGAAAATGACTCCTACAACATGTCACCCAAAATCGACTGCACCACGGCGCGAATATCGAGCGCCTCGTAATTTAGTGTGAATTCCTCCGGACCCTTTACTGCCTGCGCTGGCGGCGTTGTTTGACGGACAAACTTGCCGGTGCCCTGGAACAAGCGTGAGCTGTCCATTTGTGGTGCCAATGGTAGCGCGTTGGCATCGGCTGGCTGGCCAGGCCTGGCAGTTGGCGCGGCGGCTGTTTCGGCTGTTTCGGCTGGCGCGGGGGGCGCTGATGGTGGTAGCGCAGACGGCGACATCTGCCCGGATGCATTGGCAACGGGCGGGGTCGGCGTTTTGGCAGGCATCGCGGCCATCACCTCCGGCACTTTTGTCGGGACGCGGGCGGGTGCCGCGGCTTGGTTCGGCGCCGTCACAATTGTCGGCGCGGGCGATGTACTTGGACCCACGGCGTGCACGCCTTCATCCGGCGCAGTCACCGCACAACCAACCAACATCACCGGCAAAAGCAGCCACGCAAATGATGCGAGCATCATTTTTTTCGGCGGCTGGGTAATGGC
>JANPNU010000304.1:0-1784 GCA_031427615.1 Burkholderiales bacterium | reverse complement strand
CGAGCTGGCACTGGCCGCCGGTGGTGAGATGCAGGCAATTCCCGTCGCTCGCCGCGCAGCCGAATCGTTTGCCATTGGGTATCAAATTTGCGATGATTTAAATGATGTGCAAAAAGATTTGTCGAGGTGTTCCCCACAGCCCGCCATCAATGTTGTAGCCGTGATGCACGCCAATAACGCGAGCGGCGACGCCAGGACTCTGGCGGGTAAATTGGCCGTCAGGCATCTTGGTATAGCGGCGGAATCAAGCTTGCTGTTGCCGCGCCAATCCGGTCAACTGCTTCACCGATTGGCGCTTGATCTGAGTGTGCATATTTCTTTGGCGTCCGTATGAGTCAAGCATTGGTTGTAGGTGCCGGTTTTGGCGGTATTGCAGCCGCATTGCGGCTTCGCGCAAAAGGTTACTCAGTCACTGTGCTTGACAGATGTGCTGCCATTGGCGGGCGCGCTCAGGTGTTTGAGCGAAACGGCTTTCGTCACGACGCCGGCCCGACAGTCATCACCGCGCCATTTTTATTTGAAGAGCTATTTGAACTTTTTGGTGAAAAATTTTCTGACCATGTGCAACTGGTTCCGCTGACGCCGTGGTATCGATTTCATTTTGCAGACAACGATACGTTTGACTATGGAGGAACCCTCGCGGAAACACTGACAGAGATTGCGCGGATCGAACCACGTGATTGCGATGGCTATCGAGCATTGCTGACGCAATCAAAGCGCATTTTCGATGTTGGTTTTACCGAGCTATCAGCCCAGCCTTTCCACCGCTTTATGACGATGGTGCGGCAAGTTCCGCGGTTGCTTGGACTGCGCAGTTATGAAACAGTTTGGCAACTGGTGTCTCGGCACCTGATTAGCCCAAAACTGCGCCAGGCGTTTTCAATTCAGCCGCTCCTTGTCGGTGGCAATCCGTTTGACACTACCAGCATTTACGGATTGATCCATTATCTTGAGCGAAAGCATGGTGTTCATTTTGCAATGGGAGGTACGGCAGCCATCACCGCTGCGCTCAAGGATTTAATGGAACGGCAAGGTATTGAGATTCGCCTTAATGAAACCGTTTCTTCGATTCAAATCACTGACGGAACCGCCTGTGGCGTCATTCTTGAAGGCGGAATATCGCTTGCAGCCGACGTTGTGGTTTCTAATGTTGATCCGGCTCATCTCTACGGCAAGATGGTCAAGCCGTCACAACGGGCGCCATCAGTGCGGTTGAAACTTGCAGCCGCTGAGTTTTCGATGGGGTTGTTTGTGCTTTATTTTGGAACAACGCGCACTTACCCCGAGGTAGCGCACCACACCATCTGGATGGGTGAACGATACCGCGAGTTGCTGGCTGATATTTTTCATCACAAAACGCTGTCTGAAGATTTCTCGCTTTATTTGCATCGCCCCACAGCCACCGACCCCACCTTTGCACCGTCTGGATGCGATAGCTTTTATGTGTTGTGCCCTGTTCCTAATTTAAAGGGCGATGTGGATTGGTCAGTCGAAGGGCCGCGTCTGGTGGAGCGGATTGTGGCGGCATTGGACCTAACGATATTGCCGGGGCTGGTTGACACGATCACCAGTGATTTCTTCATGACGCCAGAAGATTTTGCGGAAGATTACCTCAGCGTGCATGGCGCAGGGTTTTCCGTTGCTCCTTTGTTCAGGCAATCGGCATGGTTTCGGTTTCATAACCGTGCCGAAGGGATCAAGAATCTGTACCTGGTGGGCGCCGGAACTCACCCAGGCGCAGGTGTGCCCGGTGTGTTGTGTTCTGCCAAAGTCATGGATTCGAT
>JANPNU010000303.1:0-4461 GCA_031427615.1 Burkholderiales bacterium | reverse complement strand
CGGACTTTCGTCCGTGCTTCCATCGTCAACGAAGAGAAATCCAAACTCCAGATCCATGGTGTCCCATCATGTGAAAATAAAAATTCGGCATCGCCCAATTCACCAAATAGTCCTGCCCCTTAAACACCAACGTGCGGCCGCCGGGGGTGATGGTGATCTCGGCATTTTCTTTGCCATCAATTTGCTCTGGTTTGGCGGTCGCGATAAAGGCCAGCGTTTTATCGATACGCGCATACAGATCGGCAAACGAGGCTTCGTTGTCCTCGTAGGTGGGAATGTCGATGCCGCTCAGACGTGCGGTCGCGCCCTTGGCGACGTCGGTGGCGATCTGCACCTGACGGGTCAGCGCAAACATATCCGGCGCCAGACGGGCATTCAGCATCACCGCTGGGTCAACCTTTTTGGCTGCGGCAAAGTCCTCGCCTTTTTTTAAGACGTCTTTGAGATTGCCGAGAAATTTTTGAAAGGCGGGAACCGAGGCTTGATACATTGATAGTGACATGGTGTTCTCCATTGGATTGATCCCTCATTCTAGCGGGCTGGCGGATGGTTTTTGTTATGGCCAACAATTTTGTGGCGGTGGCATCGACATGCGTTGCCGCGTATTGGCGGCTCAAATATCAAGCATTGGCCACGCCTCTAGTCTGCCATAATCAAAATCCATATTGACCCATCCTGCGAGCGACTTCATGGCAATCAAACGTCCCACCTGGCCACAGGGCCGCGTTGTATTTCTGGAACATACCTCCGCCGTTCTCAACGGCAATGCATTGGGTGATCCACACGTCCGAAAATTGGCGGTGTGGTTACCACCGCAGTACGATGAAAATACCACACACGGTCGTGGCAAACGTTTCCCGGTGTTGTTTGATCTGGTCGGATTTACCGGCTCCGGTCTGTCACACACCAATTGGCGCAATTTTGACGAGAACATCCCCGAGCGTATTGCCCGCATCATGCATGAAGGCAAAATGGGGGCTGCGATTGTTGTGTTTCCGGATTGTTTTACCGCCATGGGTGGCAATCAATACATCAACTCTTCCGCCATTGGCAACTACGCTGACTACCTCACGCGTGAGTTGATTCCGCTGGTGGATCGTGAATTTCGGACACTCGCCTCACGTGAACATCGTGGTTGTTTTGGGAAGTCATCGGGTGGTTATGGCGCGATTATTCACGGCATGAAATACGCCAAGTATTGGGGTGCGGTGGCCAGCCATTCTGGAGACGCCTATTTTGATTTTGTGTATATGAATGATTGGCCGCGCACCCTGACTGAATTGACCAAACACCGCACCACAGCGCGTGTGGCGGGTCTCTACAACGTATTAAAAGAAGAAAAACGTGCCGGCCTTGGCATCGACGATGGCCGCGTCAAAAATTTTCTGAACCACATTTGGAAAAAAGAAAAACTCTCCGATGGTGAAGGCCATGCGTTGATGATTCTCGCCATGGCGGCGAGTTATGACACAGACAAAAAAGCGCCACTCGGTTTTCGTCTGCCCTTTAATTTGGAGACGGGAGAATTGATTGCCGCGCGCTGGAAGGCGTGGCAAAAACACGACCCGATCAATCTGGTCACACAATATCGCGATAACCTGCAATCACTCAAAGCTATTTATATTGACTGCGGCTGGCGCGATCAATACGCCATTCACTTCGGCGCACGCATCTTGTCGAAGCGGCTGAAATTGGCGGGAGTGAAACACACCTACGAAGAATTTGACGACACCCACTCGGGCATTGATTACCGCATTGAGGCGAGTTTGCCGGTGTTGGTCCGGGCGCTAAAGGAGTAGCGTTCGGGGGGGTAGGTGGTGCGTGCGCCGATTTTGGGAATGTCAAAAATGGCTGGCAATTTTGCGGGAGGCTTGCATTGTGTATCCAATAAGATACAATATGATTCATGAACACATTTGAGCGCAGTGCGGAATTTGACGCTTGGCTTGCAGGATTGAAGGACAAAGTCGGGAGAGCCAGGATACTTCACCGAATCCGCTCGGCAGAGCATGGTAATTTCGGCGACTGTGGGCTAGTTGGCGAAGGCGTATCGGAAATGCGCATCCATGTTGGGCCAGGTTATCGGGCTTATTTCACCCGGCGTGCAGAGGTGGTTTATTTGCTGCTCGCGGGCGGCGACAAATCCACACAGAAGCGCGACATTAAACACGCCATTGAAATGGCGCGGACACTACATCAGGAGTAAACCATGGCTAAATTTCCCCCATTTGATGCCGCTGACTATCTCGATAATGAGGAAACCATCGCGGAATACATTACTGCCGCGCTTGAAGATCCCAATCCAGATGTGTTTTTAACTGCTGTGCGCGATGTTGCGCGTGCGCGTGGCATGGCACAACTCGCCAAAGACACCGGGCTGGGACGCGAGAGTCTTTACAAGGCGCTGACCCCAGGTGCCAAGCCGCGCTACGACACCATGCTCAAGCTGTTGCATGCTCTGGGCGTGAAGCTCTCCGCCACTCCCTCCAGGTCGTGAACTACGCCACCAACTGAATCGACATGCGTTTTTCTTCAACGGCATGACACGCAACCTCACCGCCGTCTGTGGTTGCCAACATTTTTGGTGATTCGGTTTTGCAGCGGTCATTGGCGTACGGGCAGCGCGGGTGAAACGTGCAACCGGTTGGTGGATTGAGCGGGTTGGGTACTTCGCCTGCCACCGGTGTGCGCTGTTTACCGGTCATCTTGAGATCCGGAATCGCCGACAGCAGCATTTGTGTGTACGGGTGCAACGGTCGATTAAAAATCATTCTGGTGTCGGCGACTTCGACCAGACGACCAAGGTACATCACGCCCACCCGGTCCGAGATGTGTGACACCACCGCGAGGTTATGCGAGATAAACAAATAGGTGAGGCCGTATTGGCGTTGCAGGTCTTTCATCAAATTCAAAATCTGCGCCTGCACCGATACATCCAGCGCCGAAGTCGGTTCATCACACACCAAAAATTCCGGGTTGGATGACAGGGCGCGGGCAATGGAAATGCGCTGGCGTTGTCCGCCGGAAAACTCGTGCGGAAATTTTTCCTGATCCTGCGGCGACAGGCCGACTTGTGTCAGCAATTCATCAACACGTTTTTTGATTTGCTCAGAGTCGGTCATGATGCCGTGGGCGATGATCGGCTCGGCGACGATTTTGCCGACCCGCCAGCGCGGATTCAGGCTGGCGTAGGGGTCCTGAAAAATCATCTGGAAACGTTTGCGTAACTGCTGCTGTTCCTGTGTGGACGCTTTGGCCATATCAGTGCCGTCGAATATCACCGCGCCGCGTGACGGTGCATACAGGCCACACACCACACGGGCGATGGTTGATTTGCCACAACCGGATTCACCGACCAATGACAGGGTCTCGCCGCGTTTGATGTTGAATGACAAACCATCGACCGCTTTCAGAATAGTGCGTGGTTGGCCTTCAATGACACGGTTTAGCCATGGTTTGGAGACATCAAAATCGCGCGCCAGATCGCGTACTTCGAGTAAAACTTGATTGCTTGGATTGCTCATGCGGACACCGTTGGTTTGATTGTGGCTGGCGACGCAACGTATAACCAGCACGCTGCTGCGGTTTTGCCGGCCGGCATTAAGCTGGGGCGTTCACTGGTGCAGCGCGCACCAACTTCATTGGTTCGTGTGCAGCGTGGGTTAAAGGCACATCCGCTCGGAATGGCATTCAGGCGCGGCATGCTGCCGTCGATTTGGGTCAGGCGTTCAACATCGTTGCCGAGTGTCGGGATCGCGCCCATCAGGCCAACGGTGTAAGGATGTTTGGGTTGGTGAATGACTTCCGACACCGGCCCAATCTCCGCAATACGGCCGGCGTACATCACCGCCACCCGATCAGCGGTCTCGGCGATGACACCCATGTCATGGGTAATCAGTAACACCGAGGTGCCGTGTTCACGGCAAAGTTTTTTTATCAGCGTAATGATCTGCGCCTGAATCGACACATCGAGGGCGGTGGTTGGTTCATCGGCGATGATGAGTTTGGGTTGCGCGGCAAGGGCGAGTGAAATCACCACCCGCTGACGCATGCCACCGGAAAACTGGTGCGGATAATGATCAAAGCGCCGTTCGGCGGCGGGGATGCCGACTTCGTTTAACAAATCAATCGCGCGTTTTTTGGCTTCTTCGGGTGACACCGGCAGATGGGTCAGGATGGTCTCGGTAATTTGTTTGCCGATGGTATACAACGGATTCAACGACGTCAGTGGGTCCTGAAAAATCGCACCAATTTCACGGCCACGAATCTTGCGCATTTCTTCGAACGGCAGATTATCGATGCGCCGGCCGTTGAGAATAATTTCGCCGGATGCAATGCGCCCGGGTGGTTCGAGCAAACGAATGATGGCCGCACCAGTCAGAGATTTACCGGCACCGGATTCACCCACCACGCCCAACACTTCGCCAGGGGCAATGCTAAAGATGATGTCGTCCACAGCCG
>JANPNU010000302.1:0-3477 GCA_031427615.1 Burkholderiales bacterium | reverse complement strand
GGCTTGGTTTCTGGCGCGTGTTTGGCAGACGTCGGTAATCAGGTGCTCTGTTTTGATCTTGACGAAAAAAAAATCGCCACCCTGAAAAGCGGCGAAATTCCAATCTATGAACCGGGGTTAAAACAAATCGTCGCCAACAATGTTGAGGCGGGGCGCCTGGCATTCACCACCAGTATTGAGGAGAGTGTCGGTTTTGGTGACATTCAAATGATTGCCGTGGGCACACCACCAGGCGAAGACGGCTCGGCGGACTTGCAATATGTGGTTGCGGCCGCCCGCAATATCGGTCGTCACATGACAGGTAAAAAAATTGTCATTGATAAATCGACGGTTCCGGTTGGCACCGCCGATTTGGTGCAGGAAGCCATTGCTGGAGAATTGGCAACGCGTAGCCTTGACCTGAAATTTTCGGTCGTATCGAATCCGGAATTTCTTAAAGAGGGCGCCGCAGTTGAGGATTTCATGCGACCGGATCGAATTGTGATTGGTGTAGGACAAAACGGGCCAACCAACAGCAGCGAAATCATTGAGACGATTGAAACACTGAGAAAGCTTTACGCGCCCTTTCAACGCAGTCACGATCGATTGATGATTATGGATGTGCGATCCGCGGAGTTAACCAAATATGCCGCCAATGCAATGCTGGCGACGCGTATTTCGTTTATGAACGAGCTGGCATTACTTGCTGAAAAACTCGGTGCCGATATTGAATCGGTGCGCAAGGGAATGGGTTCAGACCCGCGAATCGGTTATCACTTTTTGTATCCGGGCATTGGTTATGGCGGCTCGTGTTTTCCAAAAGACGTGCAGGCGTTGCAACGGACCGGCACCGCCGCCGGCATCGAGATGAAATTGCTCGACGCCGTCGAACGGGTCAATATTGCGCAAAAACACGTATTGACACAAAAAATTGTCAAACAATTTGGTGAAGACCTGAATGGTAAAACCATCGCCTTGTGGGGGTTGGCATTCAAGCCCAATACCGATGATATGCGTGAAGCACCGGCGTTGGTATTAATTGATGACCTGACGCTTCGTGGTGCCAAGGTGGTCGCGTTTGATCCGGTGGCCATGGCCGAAGCCGGTCATATCCTAAAAAATAATATCAAGGTCAGTTTTGCTGTCAATGCCATGGCGGCATTGGATGGTGCTGACGCATTGGCGATCGTCACAGAATGGAAGACATTTCGTGCGCCAGATTTTGCGGCGATGAAGACGGCCCTAAAATCGGCCATTATTTTTGACGGTCGCAATTTGTATGAGCCCGATGTGATGGCGGAAAATGGCATCCGTTATTTTCCAATCGGCCGAAAGCAGGCGGTGTAATCGTGACGCTACTGTTACCCAACTGTGAAAATGCCCGCGTACTGGTGGTGGGTGATGTCATGCTCGACCGCTACTGGTTTGGTGAAGTTTCGCGCATTTCACCAGAAGCCCCCGTGCCAATTGTGCACATCAAGCGCACCGAGGAGCGCCCGGGTGGGGCGGCCAACGTCGCACGTAATATTGCCTCACTTGGTGGCAAGGCAACTTTGCTTTCAGTTGTTGGTGACGACGAGGCTGGCAGGACCTTAACTGAATTGCTGGCCGGGGAAAACGTAGCAACCCATTTTCATAAAGACGCGTCCCTGCCAACAACTGTCAAATTGCGCGTGATTGGCCGGCAACAACAATTGATGCGCATTGACTTCGAAACGCCGCCGTCGCGTGAGGTTCTCGAAGATAAGTTGGGTGATTTTGAATCAATGATTGAAAACCACGACGTGGTCATCCTGTCAGATTATGGAAAAGGTGGGCTGACCCACGTCACCAAAATGATCGATGCTGCCAAACGATTTGGCAAAGCCATCATGATTGACCCGAAGGGTGACGACTATTCAAAATATCGAGGCGCCACCTTGCTTACGCCAAATCTAGCCGAGTTCCGTGAGGTAATGGGGCAGTGGCGTGATGAGGCCGATCTGGCCGCACGTGCTGAAAAATTGCGCGATGATCTGTCACTCGAGGCATTGCTGGTCACCCGGTCCGAAGAGGGTATGTCATTGTTTACAGCGGGGAACGCGATGCATGAACCGACCCAGGCGCGTGAGGTTTTTGATGTCTCGGGTGCGGGCGACACCGTCATTGCCACCATTGGATTGATGTTGGCAGCCGGATTGCCAGTCGCCGATGCCGTAAAGATCGCCAATCGTGCGGCAGGCGTGGTTGTGGGCAAACTTGGAACGGCAACGGTCTCGCGTGCTGAACTGGCGCTGGCCTTATAAAAATTTTGTGAAACGAAAATCATCATGACTTACATCGTAACCGGCGCAGCCGGCTTTATTGGCAGCAATATCGTCAAGGCACTCAACGCGCGTGGCATCCGCGATATTGTGGCGGTCGATAACCTCAAACGAGCGGACAAATTCAAAAATTTGGTCAATTGTGATATTGCCGAATATGTCGACAAGCAGGATTTTTTGTCGGTTGTTGAATCCGCAGAATTGCCGGGCGATATTGATGCGCTGATTCATCAGGGTGCCTGTTCGGACACGATGGAAACTGACGGCCGCTACATGATGGAAAACAATTACCGCTATTCACTTTCACTGTTTGAATGGGCGTTGGAAGAAGGGGTGCCGTTTATTTATGCCTCGTCCGCGTCCGTTTATGGTGGCGGCACTACTTTCAAGGAGTCGCGCGAATTCGAAGCGCCTCTAAACGTCTACGGTTACTCAAAATTCCTATTTGATCAGGCGGTGCGTGCGCGGGTGGGAAACGACTTTGAGGATGCGCCGTCACAAATTGCCGGTTTTCGATATTTCAATGTCTACGGTGCCCGTGAATCACACAAGGGGCGAATGGCATCGGTCGCTTATCATTTTTTTAACCAATATCGTGCGACCGGCAAGGTGCGAGTTTTTGAAGGCAGTGATGGTTACGCCAACGGGGAGCAACGACGGGATTTTGTATCAATTGAGGATGTGGTCAAGGTCAACTTGCATTTTCTGGATCATCCCGAGCAGTCCGGAATATTTAACCTTGGAACCGGGCGTAGCCAGACGTTTAATGATGCGGCCGTGGCGACGGTGAATGCCTGCCGTGCCATAGCGGGTGAGGTGCCGCAAACGCTCGAGCAAATGCGACAGGCAGGCACGATTGAGTACATTCCCTTTCCAGAGGCGCTTAAGGGAAAATATCAGAGCTATACTCAGGCGGACTTGGGAAATCTTCGGCACGCGGGATATGACAGTAAATTTTTATCAGTAGCACAAGGGGTGGCCAATTACATTCCGTGGCTTGCAAAAAATTTATTGTGAGCATGGTTGTCAACACAATTGCCATTTGAACCGAGATTTTCCATTAGGCGTCCCTTCGGGACTGTTCGGTTGCTGGTGGGCTATTTTTGGCGTATTTCCTGTTTCTTCCTCTCGAATAGCCAGCTATTCGTTCGTCAGTCAACAGAAAATCCACTCAAAAAGTAGCCCCACCATCATT
>JANPNU010000301.1:0-4609 GCA_031427615.1 Burkholderiales bacterium | reverse complement strand
GCGGGAATCCAATTCTTCATTCACAAAGGCAATGCAACTTGGATTCCCGCCTTCGCGGGAATGACGGATCGAGTGATATAACTGTTGCCCATATTTCTGACTACTGAGTAAATCAATGTGGGCTGGAATCGATCAGCCGGGTCACCGCGTCGCAAAATTCGTCGTTTATGTTCGCCTTAAAAAGCAATTCCCGCACCCCGGCGCTGTCCGCCTGGGCGCGTAAATATTCATCGATAAAACCGGTCGCAATTGCCACCGGCAAATCTGCACGAATGGCCCGTACCTCGATCGCCACATCCAGCCCCGACATACCCGGCATGTTGTATTCGGTCAACACCAGGTCAAACACCGCCGGATCGTCACGCAACACCGCCAGTGCCTGCATCTGGTCGGAATGCGCACTGATGTCGCGGATCGAAATAGGCACTGCCGGCTCGCCATCAAACACGGTCGCCAAACTTTGCACTTCCACATCAAACGGCGTGCCATTACATTTGACATTTTTTCCCTCGATCAACGGCATGACCGTTTGGCCGTCGGCAATGGCCTGCAGCCGCGCGCGCGACCGGCAAAAAATCCGGGTGGACAAAATCAACCACGGATTTGCCGATGCGTTGCTGCGCCGAATGCGCACCATACAATTTGAAGGCCGCCGGATTGGCATAGATAATTATCTGTTCGCGGTGGACAATACTCGGATCCGGCGAAGATTCGATCAGGGTGCGGAAGCGTTTTTCGCTGTCCCGCAGCGCCCTCCCACGCAAGATTTCGCTCGGTCATATCCGTCACTACCGCGATCGAGCCGACGAATTCACCGTTCACAAATCGCGGCGCACCGGTGACCTGCACCAATACCGCCGATCCATCCCGGCGTTGTAAATAAGTCTCATAAGAGGTGGTGTGGCCCGCGCGGCGTGTTGCCTGATGTGCAGACTGCATGGCGCGGTCTTCAGCAACGCTAATTTCATCAGCGGACATTCCAGCCAATTCCGACGGCTCATAACCCAACATGGATGCAAGTGCCGGATTGACAAATTCAAGTCTCCTCTGACTGTTGGTGACCGTTAATCCCTGACCCATTGCATTAACCTAAAAACCGCAGTTGACCGCTAGAAACTGTCTGGAACACCACGTATTCATTGGTGTTTGGTGGATTCAAGACGTTCACCTTTTGGGTGAGAGCGCGACGGGTGCGATGGTACGTTTTTGCGACTCCCTGGCGGTGTTGCTCCTGCTTGCAACGTGGGGGTTGCCGCGTCGCTGTTGCCAAATGAGGCCTAGCCAGAAAGCCGCAAAAACGCACACTCACACCCGTCCAACTGCCGTTTCTAGGATTAACAATTTGTCGGCGTTCAATGTGAACGGACAGGCTATGCGAATCGCATTTCGTGGTCGTTGGTCGTTGGGTGTGAAATGGACATGCCTAATTTTCGACATCCCGCCGCATTTAATGACCCCCCCATTAGTCCGATTAGTCCGATTAGTCCGATCGCTTTAACACTGTGCCCAAGGGGACGGGCATATTGCCGGCCGTGAATACGGCGTTTTAGACGATCTATAACGGTCGGCTAACGAATGTCGAAAATACCGTCAAACATTGATCAGTTGCACAACCCACTACTGACCGGCCGGTGAAATGACTGCCTGCAAAGGTTGGTGTGGCGTTGGTGGTACGGAGTTGGCGCAGGTTCGGCCCAGGATGGATGTCGAGTTGATATTGTCCGCGCGCGTTACGCCACATAACGCAGTATCGCCACGTAATGCAACACGCTGCCGCCGAGCACAAACAAATGCCAGATTCCGTGCCAATGTTTAAAGCGCTCGTCGTACAAATAAAAAATGATGCCGATGGTGTACACCGCACCGCCGGCAATAATCCACAGAAACCCTTCCCACGACAACGCAGCAATCAACGGCACCACACCAATCACCGCAACCCAGCCCATTGCCAAATACAAGCCCAGTGACAAGTAGCGTTTGTCACTTTTCAGACTGAGCTCCTGCACGATGCCAAATATCGCCAGCCCCCAAACGACCCCAAATAACGACCAGCCCCAGCCGCCACCGAGGGTGACCAGTGTGAACGGTGTATAGGTGCCCGCGATCAGCAAATAAATGGCACTGTGATCAAATTTGCGGAAAATGTTTTTTGCCCGTCCCCTGGTGCTGTGATACAGCGTCGAGCTGCCATACAACAATACCAACGACGTGCCGTAAATTGAGAAGCTGACAATCTTCCAGGAATCACCCTGTAATGAACCTAAAACAATCAGGATCACCGCGCCAATCACCGCCAGAAAGGTGCCAACAAGGTGGCTGTAACCATTAAATCGTTCACCGTAATACATGTTTGCTCCAAAAAATTGCCTCGCTTGCGATCAACAATTACATCATGCCAGCAAGCCAGCACGCCAGCAAGCGGCACAATGTCAATTCACCATTTGTTTAACGGCCACAAACAACACCAATATCAGGGTGCCGTTTCGAACAAAAATATTTGGGAATCCGCCTCAATGCTAGACATCATGTTGGCAATGTTGGTTTTTCGCATCCCCAATAAATAAAATATATTGTTTTTTCGGGGCCGTCACGACAAAATCGATGCCATGAAGCTTTCATTGAATTTTGTCCAAACGACAATTGTTGCCGTCATGGCGGTCGTCATCCTGGCAGGGGGTTTTGTTGGTTGCGCCAACAGCGGCCAATTCATCACGCCGGGTCTCAACGATGCCACCGCAAAATCCGTCGTGATTGGCATGACACCCGCCGCAGTCGAGGCCGCCATTGGCAAACCCAATCAACGGATTCGATTTGCCAACTTGTACGCCACCTCTTGGGACTATCGCTACGTTGATACCTTTGGCTACATCACCGAATTTTCGGTGATGATTGCCGACAAGGGTCGTGTGGTCGAAATCATTACCACCCGGGCGATTGCCAACGCCCATTAACCCCCTGGTTCGCGCCATTTGACGCGGACAACCGGCACCAGTTTGTCCGTCCAACCGTGTCCAACGGCCACCCGCCACGCCTCTGCTGCACCGCAACACCGACAAAACTTTCCAAGACTCACCGCTGCCTGTAGCATGGCCCACATTCGCGAGTTCTCCGGCCTGCAAATCCAGCTACGGCAATGCGGCAGATGAAGGGAACAGCAGCAGCCCATTGTTTCATTTGTACACTGGAGAATCTGTTGAAGTCGACCGATATTGCCCGCCCCGACTATTTTCATAAAGTCGTTGATTGTCAGTGGGCCTGTCCCGCCCACACCCCCGTGCCGGAATACATTCGCATGATTGCCGCAGGGCGCTACAGCGATGCCTACATGGTGAACTGGCACTCCAATGTTTTTCCCGGTGTGCTCGGCCGCACCTGTGACCGTCCGTGTGAACCGGCCTGCCGGCGCGGCAGGGTCGAAGAAGAAAACACTGACAAACCCGAACCGGTCGCCATCTGCCGCTTGAAACGTGTGGCCGCAGACAACAAAGACGACATTCGACACCGCCTGCCCAAAGCGCCCGTGAAAAAAAATGGCAAGCGCATCGCCTGCGTCGGTGCCGGGCCCGCATCACTCACCGTCGCGCGCGATCTGGCACCACACGGCTACGACATCACGGTGTTTGACAGTGACAACCGCGCCGGCGGCATGATCCGCAGTCAAATTCCAAAGTTTCGTTTACCCGAATCGGTCATTGATGAAGAGGTTGGCTACATTTTGGATCTGGGCATCACTTTCAAAAGCGGCCAGCGTATCGACAGCCTCAAACAATTATTAAACGACGGTTACGACGCCGTGTTTGTCGGCTCCGGTGCACCACGCGGGCGCGACCTCGATATCCCCGGTCGCCGTGAAGCCGCCAAAAATATTCACATCGGTATTGATTGGCTGGCAAGTGTGTCATTCGGCCATGTCGATAAAATCGGCAAGCGGGTGATTGTGCTGGGTGGTGGCAACACCGCCATGGATTGTTGCCGTTCATCACGCCGCCTGGGTGGTGACGACGTCAAGGTGATTGTGCGTTCCGGCTTCGAAGAAATGAAAGCCTCGCCGTGGGAAAAAGAAGACGCGCAACACGAAGGCATTCCGATTCACAACTATCTGGTGCCGAAAGTTTTCACACACAAAAACGGCACGCTCACTGGTGTGACCTTTGAAAAAGTTGCGCCGCAAAAAGATGAAAAAGGCCGCCGTCAATTGGTGCCAACCGGCGAAGCCGATGTACATTTTGAATGCGACGACGTGTTGGTCGCGGTGGGGCAGGAAAATTCTTTTCCATGGATCGAACGCGATGTCGGTTTGGAATTTAACGAGTGGGGCATGCCGGTCGTTAATGAAGTGACCCATCAATCGACCGTACCCAATGTATTTTTTGGTGGCGACGCCGCCTTTGGCCCAAAAAATATTATCTGGGCGGTCGCCCACGGTCACGAAGCCGCAATTTCGATCGACAAGTTTTGCGAGGCTGAAGATGTCGCTGTTCGACCGCCGCCAATGATGAACCTGCTCAGCCAGAAAATGGGGATACATGAGTGGAGCTATGACAACGCCATTACCGGCGATCTCCGCTACAAAGTGCCACTCAAAGACGTCTCTATCGCGCTCAAGAGC
>JANPNU010000300.1:0-2714 GCA_031427615.1 Burkholderiales bacterium | reverse complement strand
GGGTCGACCGCATGAACCGTCCACCGAAAAAAACAATCGCTGCGGCGCTGGGAGGCATCTTTCTCGCGTTGTCCGCTTCGCTCGCCACTGCTGCCGGCCTAGGTAAACTTTCTGTAAATTCATCGCTTGGACAATTATTGTCTGCCGAGATCGAATTGGTCTCGTTGCAACCCGGTGAATTCGAGGTTTTGACTGCACGCATTGCCAGTCCGGAGGCGTATACCAGCGCCAGAATTGAGTATTCCCCACTTCTTCGCCAGCTCAGATTTGCAGTAGAACGCAAAGCAGATGGGCAACCGATTCTAAAGATTACCAGTGTGACGCCGGTTAATGAGCCATTCGTCGATTTGTTGGTAGAAATGAGTTGGCCGTCAGGGCGATTGGTGCGCGAATATCCGATTCTGCTCGATCCGCCAGGATTTAATGACGCCCGTGTGCAGGTGCCCGTTGCGGCGGTGTCGCCCCCCCCTCCAACCGAGAGTGCGCCGGTCGCGACGGTCGCTCCGCCAGCACCCATCCCCTCTGCGCCATTGACGACTGCCGTTCCATCGGCTAAAGCGGAATCCAATGCCGGCAAGGGCGATACCTACGGTCCGGTGAAACGGGGTGACACCTTGGCAAAAATTGCCGACGAAAATATGGCTGACGGGGTTTCGCTGGATCAAATGTTGGTTGCCTTGTTCCGCGAAAATAAACAGGCGTTTATCAAAAACAATATGAATCTTCTCAAGACGGGGCAGATTTTACGCATCCCGACTACTGCCGAGGTCGCCAAGGTCACGCGCGATGAAGCGGTAAAAGAAGTGCGTGTGCAAGTAGCAGACTGGAAAAATTACCGTCAACAAATTGCCAGTGCCGTTGTCGCCGCGCCCGCAAAGCCTGCGCCAACCAATATTGCAACCGGACAGGTGGCAACAGCCAAACCGGTCACGCCAACGCCACCTGCGCCGACCGATCAGTTAAAAATTGGCAAAGCGGACAGTGGCGGAAAAGCCGGAGCCGCGGGCTCCAAAGGTGGAATCGATGCCGCGAATGCCGCCAAGGAAGATGCGATTGCCAAACAAAAGGCCATTGCCGAAGCCAATGCGCGTATTGCCTTGCTGGAAAAACAACAGGCTGATGTCAAAAAATTACTGGAATTAAAAACAGCGCCCCCCGCCATTGCAAAACCGGCGGAAATCAAGCTTGCCGAAACCAAGCCTTCTCAGGTCGCACAGGTTTCACCACCGGTTGCGACACCTCCGGCTGCAGCCGTGTCGGCAAAACCAGCGGATCCGCCAAAAGTTGACGCGCCAAAGTCTGCCGCCAAGCCTGAGGTGACGCCAGCAGTCGCAAAAGCGCCAGCCAAGACGCCCGCGCCGATTCCACAAGAGCCAGATTTAATGGAAACAGTGATGGACAATTTGCCCATTATTGTGGGCAGTGCAGGTGTATTGATGATTGGCGGATTTTTGTTTATGCGCCGTCGTAAACAGTCGACATCGTCTGCGACGGGCATGTCTCAGACTTCATCGCTGATGCCATCCGACCTGAAACCGAATACGATTACCGGCAATAAAGCGGGTGGCTTGGTCGATACCGGCAATAGCTCGTTTTTGACTGATTTTGATAAAGCTGGACCAGGCGCCATTGATACCGATGAAGTGGATCCGGTGGCGGAAGCAGAAGTCTACATTGCCTATGGTCGCGATGCGCAGGCCGAAGAAATCCTCAAAGAAGCCATGGTGCGTGATAAATCGCGCCATGAGATTTCAATGAAACTATTGGAGATTTATCACGCTCGCAAGAGTTCTGCCGCATTTGAAACTGTTGCCCGTCAATTAAAAGATGCCATAGGTGAAAATGATCCAATGTGGGCCAAGGCGTCCGGCATGGGTGCCTCGATCGATCCGTCAAATGACTTGTATGGCGGCCGTGCTTACGAAGCCACCGGTGCCTTTGCGGCCGGTGCTACCGCGCTCAAGCTGCCGGCTGACGCGGGTGGAGATGCTGCCAAGCCAGATTTGGATTTTGATCTCGGTTTTGATGACGCCGCGTCGCCACAGGCGCCCGCTGTCGCCTTTGACGTGACCTCACCAAATTCCGACCAGTCGGCACCCGATGCGGACGATGTACTCGACTTTGATCTTGACCTGAATTCGCCTGATGCGGGTGCGTCGGCGGCAGTTGCCTCGCACGACGATGGCATGTTGGATATTGGTGCAGACGATTCAGGTGGCCTTGATTTTGATTTGGAGCTGGACAATCCTGCGCCAACGGTAACCCCAGTGGGAACGGCGACGCCTGCGGCGGCAGCCGAGTCAAGCGGTTTTGATTTTGATCTTTCTTCATTATCCCTTGATGAGCCTGCCGGTTCGTCTGCGCCAGCCGCGGCGCCGCTGATGTCGATGGCTTTTAGCGATTTGTCACTCGATCTGGATGATCCTTCAGCGAAGGTTGCGTCAGCGGATAGTGGTGAAGGAGGTGCCGTTGCGACCAAGCTTGAGTTGGCCAAAGCCTATCTCGAAATCGGCGATCGCGAAGGCGCAAAAGAAATATTGAATGAAGTTTCCCGAGAGGGATCAGCAGCACAAGCGCAGGAAGCAAAGACGATTTTGGCTCGTTTATAGCCCGCCGTTCGATGGTTCAAGTTTAGGGCGCGGGAAACTCCGCGCCCTTTGTTTTTGTTGCGCCCTATTTTTCACCCACATCAGCCTATTTATCATGCGTGTTGC
>JANPNU010000299.1:0-1512 GCA_031427615.1 Burkholderiales bacterium | reverse complement strand
AAAATTTCGCCAAACCAGTTACCTGATTTGGTCGAATATTTAGGTTCAGAACAGGGCGAAATCGAATATCGTTTTGTGGGAAATACCCTGAAAGATCAATCAGGTACACAAAAGCAACAGGTAAAGTGTATAATTTCAGGTTGGTTTGAGATCGCCGATGCCTTGACGTTGCAACCGACCAAATTTACGCTGAATATTGCGAGTCATTTAGTTTTGGTGGCGAACGAAGAACAGTTGCCGCCGTTGGAAGCCGAGTCAGACGACGAAGACTACATTGTTTGTGGTGCCGATTTTGATGTGTTGGCGCGAATACAAGAGGAAATTTTGCTCATATTGCCTGCGTCTGCGCCTCGAGGGTTATTGCAACCAGGTGAAAGTAAAAATTTAACCAGCAGGCAGTCACGGTTACCAAAAGCGCTAAAACAGTCGGCAATGACTGGTATTGCAGGCGAAACAAAACAATCGCCCTTTGCCAAGCTGGCGGCGTTAAAAAAATCAGGTTGATTGTCGGGCAGAATCGGCGGTTAACAACATGAATGCAGTAATTTGAATCTAGGAGAAATATCATGGCAGTCCAACAAAACAAAAAATCACCGTCAAAGCGCGGTATGCACCGTGCCCACGATTTTTTAACCGCCCCACCAACGGCAGTTGAGCCAACCACAGGCGAAACGCATTTGCGTCACCATATTTCGCCGTCTGGTTTTTACCGCGGGAAAAAAGTCGTCAAGACCAAGGCTGACGAATAATTTTTTGTCGGACTGGATATAAATAGGCACACTGCCGGGTAGTTCGCAGGAGAGGCGAGCGACCCAAAAAAATGCAGACAACCATTGCCATCGATGCGATGGGCGGAGATTTCGGCCCATCCGTCACTGTCCCTGCCGCGCTGACCTTCCTCGGACAATTTCCAGATTGTCGGGTGTTGTTGGTCGGGCGCACGACGGAAATTCGCTCGCAACTTGAGAAATCAAAATCGCACGATTTTGTTTCAGCCGACTCCCCGCGCCTAAAAGTTATTGATGCAACAGATGTGGTCGGCATGGACGAAGACATTCGTTCGGCCATTCGTACCAAGAAAAACTCCTCCATGCGCGTGGCGATCGACTTAGTCAAGTCTGGTGATGCCCATGCCTGCGTATCGGCAGGCAATACCGGTGCCTTAATGGGCACCGCCAAATTTGTACTGAAGACGCTTCCCGGTATCGATCGTCCGGCAATTTGTGGTGCATTACCGTCTCGAAATGGCGTGGTATACGTGCTTGATTTGGGTGCCAACGCCGATTCAACGCCGGAACATTTATTGGAATTTGCCATTATGGGCGCGATGTTATGTGCCGCCGTTGAGGGCAAGACAAATCCGTCGGTTGGCCTGCTCAATATTGGCTCGGAAGACTTTAAGGGCAATGAAAAATCAAGGCTGGCGGGTGAACTTTTAAAGGCCAGCCATTTGAATTTTTATGGCAATGTTGAGGGCACAGATATTTACAAGGGCACCACCGATGTGGTTGT
>JANPNU010000298.1:0-1865 GCA_031427615.1 Burkholderiales bacterium | reverse complement strand
ACCTTGCCGCCGTTCTTCAACACCACCGCCTCGGTGTCGCGCTCCAGGGCGTGGCCGAATGCGTAGTCGGCAGTCAGGAAAAACCAGCTGTCGCCGCCGTCTTTGACAATCGCTTTACCGACGACATTGCCGAGCGCAATGGTATCCATCAAATAGTGAATCGAGGTTGGCTGGCAGGCATCGTTGGTCAAACGTGCCGACGCGGCACCGGTAACCACTGTCAATCGGTCCTTTTCCTTGCCCAGCGCAGTGACCGCCAGCGCCACGCCAGAATTCAAATTTTCAAACGTTGCCATGACCCCCTCGCGGTCAAACCATTGCAGCGTGACATTTTTGGCAATGTCAGGTTTGTTTTGATGATCGGCACTGACAAGCTCGATCGGCTTGCCAAACATCTTGCCACCGAAATCATCAATTGCCATTTTGGCTGCCGCGACCGCACCTGGGCCACCGTAATCCGCATAAACACCCGACATATCCGACAACACACCAATTTTTAATCCATCCTTGGTGAGTTTGCCCTGTTGCGCCCACGCGCTGGTGCTGCCGATTGCCACCGCGCAGGCAGCAGCGATAATGACTGCCGTCATTTTTCGTTTTGTTTGACTTTGGTTCATTTGGATCTCCTCGTTAATTAGTTCGGAATTACACACCCAGATACTCATGCAGCATTTCCGTTTTTGCGGACAATTCGTGTTTTTCCACCACCGCCGCTATTGCACCATGTTCCATCACATAGTGCCGATCTGCCAACGGCGCGGCAAATCGAAAGTTTTGTTCCACCATGATGATGGTAAACCCCTTCGCCTTGAGTTGGCGAATCACCCGTCCGAGTGCCTGCACAATCACCGGTGCCAAACCCTCGGTGATTTCATCGAGCAACAAAATATCTGCACCAGTGCGCAGCACGCGCGCCATGGCCAGCATTTGTTGTTCACCACCCGACAGACGCGTGCCCGGGCTGGTGCGACGCTCCAACAGATTCGGAAACATGGTGTAAATCTCTTCAACCGCCATGCCACCATTGCCCACTTTCGGCAGCAACAACAGATTTTCCTCACACGACAAACTGGCAAAAATGCCGCGCTCCTCCGGGCAATAACCCATGCCCAGTCTGGCAATACGATGCGAAGCAAAATTGATGGTTTCCGTGCCGTTAATTTTTACACTGCCACTGCGTTTACCAGTCAATCCAAGAATCGCCTTGAGCGTGGTGGTACGACCGGCACCATTGCGCCCCAACAGGGTCACCAGCTCGCCGTGCTTCACGTCAAGTGACACGCCGTGCAATATGTGTGATTCGCCGTAATACGCATGTAAATTTTCTATCGCCAATGCGGACTGGGCCGATGTTTGTTGACTTGCAGGAGCAGCCGGATCCGCCAACTGTGCGGTGGTCATGCCATTTCCTCCACCTCGGTGCTGCCGACGTAGGCTTCCAACACAGCGGGATTTTTTGAAACTTCGGCGTAGTTTCCCTCCGCCAATACCGAACCACGCGCCAATACCGTAATGGTGTTGGAAAGATTCGCGACCACGCTCATATTGTGCTCCACCATCAAAATGGTGCGATTTGCCGATACCTTGCGAATCAATTCGACCACCCGCCCGACGTCTTCATGTCCCATGCCCTGGGTGGGTTCATCCAGCAACATCAGCTCAGGATCCAGCGCCAGAGTGGTGGCAATTTCCAATGCGCGTTTGCGGCCATAGGGAAGCTCGACGGTCTGGATGTCGGCGAATTCGCCCAGATCAACCTGTTCGAGCAGCTCTTGCGCGCGCCCATCCAAATGTCGCAACGTGCTGTCGGACTTCCAAAAATGAAAGCTGGTGCCAAGTTTGCGCTGCAACGCAACCCGTACATT
>JANPNU010000297.1:0-2407 GCA_031427615.1 Burkholderiales bacterium | reverse complement strand
AGTTTCAAAGAATAAAGTAACCCTGTTGGGTGCAGCCGTTGCAGCGTTATTTGCATCTGCCGCTTCCGCACAGATCGTATTGCCGTCGTCCAACCCAACTATTGCTGCCACCAACGGTAACGTATTTGCACGCGAGTTGTCTGCTGGTACAAATTTGAATGCCACCGGCGTGAGTGTCAATACCATTCTCGGTATTGGCATGAGTGGGGGACAACTTCGTTATCTGAAGTTCAACCTATCGGGTGCCACATATAATGGCCAAGTGGCTGTTGCTCACTTGACCGGCGCAACGCTGACTGGACAACAAGTTGCCTTCGGTGGCGCGGCCGGCTCCAATTCGGTGATTTTTCAAGTCACGGCTGTTGCTGCTGGCGCGACCATCAATGACCAAATTGCCTTCAACATGATCAGTGGCGTCGCCATTGCCAGCACTGGTGGCAATGCCACCGTGACGTATGAAGTTTATGAGCAGTTGACCCAGGCGCAAGCGGGCACGCCCGTTCTTTACACCAGATCTGGGACGGTGGCATCGTTTACACCGGCCGTGGTCTTTACCAGCCCTGCCGCACAAAACACCACTGCGACAGCACTTTCTTCCTACCTGAACGTAGCTGGCGGCACTGGTTTCCTAACAGCAACACGTGCGCAAATCGGTTTGGTCACCTTGGCGCTACCTGCGGTAATTGTTGCTCCTCCAACAAGTTGCGCCGGTGCGCCTTGTTTGGCTAACGGTGTTACGGCTGCGTCAATCGGCGCAATCGTGAACGCTGCCGGAACGACCAATACCCTTGCGCTGGCCGGTGACTTCACGGCCGCCGCTTCGGCTGCAAGCATCACTACGCAAACCGCAACTGAGGTTGCTTCTGCAGTAACAGCAACCTCGGCGACGTTGCCACTCTTGGCTGCCACCATCACTGCCACCGGGTTTGCTGGTCTGAGCTTGCGTTATAACGTCAATGGAACAACCGCATTGCCAGTTTCCGCCTACACCGCAGCGCTGACATGGATTCCACAAACAGGCTTCACCGCGTCAGTACTCGGCCCGCTCACCACTGGCAATATCTTCCGTGACGGCTCGCAGTTGGATGCACCTTGGGTTACCGTGACACCGGGCTTTATCAGCCGGTTCTTCCTGACCCAAACAACACCGTCGAACACCGTTCCTTGGACTGCTATTGTGCGTAACCCGGCTGGTTTGGTCACAGGTGGCACGTTATCCGGCGTCTTGGGTTCAGCCAGAGTGACTCTTATTACCTTGGCATCATTGCTGCCTGCGGACACCACGGCCTTCCCTGGCCCGTATCAGGTGACTTTCAACGTTGCGACAACCATTGCATCCGTGCAAGGTTCCTATGTGTTGACATCGCCTAACGGTTCTGTCGCCAACACACCGCTTTACACCTTGGCAGCACAGTAATTCGCAATCAGCAGTAATAAAAGGGGGGGGCTTCGGCTCCCCCCTTTTTTATTGTATGACCCCCAACCATTTGCATTTTTTTCGTATGCTCAATACTATTTTTCATCCAAGTGCCAGATTGCTATTCTCGACATATTGTCGATTCTCGTTCAAAAATTTCAAACCCTGCAAATTTGGTTTTTCGGCTGTTGTTTATTTGAGTCTGCTGGTGAATTCAAATTTCGCCTTCGCCTTAAATGCCCGACAATTTGTTTCTCGACCCGCGACCGTTCAACCACCCCTCGCGGTACTTTATGATTCATTGGTTCCCCGATTGCTTGGCGGCGGATTGGTCATGTACTTTGTGCCGTTCAATACCGTCGGCGAGGATCAAACTGACCAACCGAATTGGTGGAAAGAGTGCCCCTATACAAAGATGATTTCACCGCAAGGTGTACGCGAAGCCAAGGCCGTTGGTCGCGCGCTGTCCAGCTTGAGCGCACCCATCGGATTAGTCCAATCAAGTGAAGTCTGCACCGCGCTCACCACCGCCACATTTTTGCTCGGCAACCCGTCCATTCGAATTTTTCATACGCCTGACTTGAACCCGGTTGACTTACAACGTCAAGCCGGTCTTAAGGAGCAAGTCATCCAGGTGAAAATTGAGTCTCATTTGCAAGCGGGCATCTGGAAGGGAACCAATTCCGTCCTGTCCGGTTTTAAGTTGACGCCAGAAACCGCGCCCCATCCGGTGCTCGCCGAATTGGGGTCGGGAGATAGTGCAGTGTTTGAAGTCAAACCATCCGGTGAAATTATTCTGTTGGCTCGACTGAATTGGCGCCAGTGGGAGGAGATGACCAATTACATGATTTCGAAAGTCAAGAAGTCCAAATCACAACGCGGTTCTCTGGCAAAGCGTTAATGTAAAAGTGGATTTCGGAGACAAGCCTGCAATGAATCGCCGCTTCGGAAGGGGACGAGCAAGCCAAAACCAAAGGGGTCAAGTCTAGC
>JANPNU010000296.1:0-2472 GCA_031427615.1 Burkholderiales bacterium | reverse complement strand
CGTATTGAAGCGATCCTGCCAAAATCAGAATTAATCCCAAAGGAAAATATGCGTGTTGGTGATCGTGTGCGCGCGCATTTGCTCAAAATTGATCGCAATTTGCGTGGCCCGCAACTGGTGTTGTCGCGAATTTCGCCGGATTTTATCCGGGTACTGTTTGAGTTGGAAGTTCCGGAAATCGAGGAAGGGCTGCTTGAAATTAAATCCGCCGCCCGCGATCCGGGTATGCGTGCCAAGATTGCCGTTAAGTCCAATGATCCGAGGGTGGATCCGATCGGGACTTGTGTTGGTATGCGAGGTTCACGGGTACAGGCTGTCACCGGTGAGTTAGCGGGTGAGCGCGTCGATATTATTTTGTGGTCTGCGGACCCGGCGCAGTTTGTAATTAACGCGTTGGCGCCGGCCGAAGTCTCGTCGATTATTGTTGACGAAGAAAAACATGCAATGGATGTGGTGGTAGATGAAGAGCAACTCGCCCAAGCGATTGGCCGAGGGGGTCAAAACGTTCGTTTGGCATCCGAACTGACAGGCTGGCAACTGAACATCATGACCGAAGAAACCGCCAATGAACGGCGGTCAACAGAACAACAGTCGATTCAGCAGTTGTTCATTGAGAAGCTTGATGTGGACGAAGAAGTCGCGCAGATTTTGATCGCCGAGGGATTTAGCAATCTTGAAGAGGTTGCGTACGTTCCGCTCAATGAGATGCTTGAAATCGAATCTTTTGATGAAGATACGGTAAACGAGCTGCGCCGCCGCGCCCGCGATGCAATCGTAACCGCTGCGATCAAGTCTGAAGAGACCATGGAAACCGGCGCGGATGATTTGCTCGACATGGAAGGCATGGATGCGGAAACTGCGCATACCTTGGCGACCAATGGTGTACAAACAATGGAAGATTTGGCGGATCTTGCGATTGATGAGTTGACGGAAATGACCGGCATGGATGCCGAGCGTGCCAAGACTCTCATCATGACTGCACGAGCGCCATGGTTTGCAGCTGAAAATTCGGATCAGGCCGAAACTGCCTAGCCACATCGGAATTAAGCTGAAGCAAAATGGACCAAATTACAACGGATAAAATCCATTCAGTCTATTTGGTCGGAATCGCAATAAAACGTATCGTAAAGACAAGGTAACGCATGGCTCAGACCACCGTTGAACAATTTGCCAAAGAACTTAAGCTCACCCCTGATCTGCTCATCGAGCAGCTCAAGTCGTCGGGCGTGGTGAAAGCCGACTCAGCAGACACCTTGACTGAGAATGACAAAGCACGCCTGTTGGTATTTTTGCAGGAGTCACACGGCCATAAGGATGAAAAGAAAAAAATCACCCTGATGCGTAAACAAACGTCGGAAATCAAGAAGTCCGACGCCACCGGCAAGGCGCGAACCATTCAGGTTGAAATCCGCAAAAAACGGACGTTTCTTAAAGTTGAGGCGGTGGTTGAGCCAATCATCGAAGCACCGGTAGAACCGGCGCAGCCAATTATTGATGATGAAGAAATGGCCAAGCGTCGCGCGGAAGAAGAGCGCCAGGCGGCTTTGTTTGCCAAACAAGCGGAGCAAAAGGCCAAAGCGCCGCCAAAACGCCGCACCAAAAAAGAAATTGAAGCCGACGCGGCGGTAGCGGCAGACGAGACGGCAAAAGCCGCCGCCGAAGCCAAGGCGACGATTGATATTGAGCCCAAGTCGGATGCAAAGACAAAGTCAGGCGTACTCGGCGCGCCAAGCGCGCAGGCGTTGGCCAACAAACCACCCCCTGCCAGTCGTGTGGCGGCGGTGTCAACGGACGCCGGCACGGGTCCGCGTATTGGTGAGCGTGTTGTTCTGAAAAAAGATCCGCCACCTGCGGTCGCCGCGCCGGCGGGAACGTTGCATCGTCCAGTGATCAAAGATGTGGATGGACAGATCAAGACCGATAAAAAAACGGCCAAAAAGCCGGTTAAGACCACCTCCGCATGGAATGACGACGCCAATAAACGTCGTGGCATTAAGATCCGTGGCGATGCCAGTGGCGGCCGTGAAGGCTGGCGGGGTCGTCGTGCAAAAGCGCATCATGATGATCCGGGCGCAGAAACCAATTTCCAAGCGCCAACGGAAGCCATTGTTTATGAAGTGATGGTTCCAGAAACCATAACCGTTGGTGAATTGGCACAAAAAATGGCGGTGAAAGCTGCCGAAGTGATCAAGATCATGATGAAAATGGGCTCGATGGCCACCATTAATCAGGTGATTGACCAAGAGACGGCAATATTGCTGGTTGAAGAGTTAGGCCATACCGCAATTGCCGCCAAGGCCGATGATCCCGAGGCATATTTGGAAGAAGCCGTGACCCACAGTCCCGAGGATATGGTCACCCGTCCGCCGGTGGTGACCATCATGGGTCACGTTGATCACGGTAAAACGTCGTTGCTCGACAAAATTCGCAGCGCGCGTGTGGCGTCGGGTGAGGCTGGTGGCATTACCCAGC
>JANPNU010000295.1:0-1637 GCA_031427615.1 Burkholderiales bacterium | reverse complement strand
CAAGATCCGCATGGGCAGGATGAAAGTTTTACCAAGTCGATTAATGCTCTGGTATATGAACGGCTGTTGCAACCGGGCAAAAATATGGTGCCGACGGCTTGGCTTGCAACCTCATGGAAGGTCGTCAATCCAACCACCAGGGTCATGACACTCCGCAAGGGCGTGAAATTTCACGACGGCTCGATCCTGACAGCGGATGATGTGGTGTTTTCGTTTGAACGCGCCGGCAAATCCAAGCAATACAAGACCTACACATCCTCGGCCGGCATCGTGCGAAAAATCGATGACCACACGGTTGAATTTGCCACCGCCTCACCCAACCCGTCCGCTTTGGCTTCGATTGCCGAAATCCCGATCATGAGCAAAAAATGGGCGGAAAATAACAACGCCGTGAACCCGCAAGACTTTACCGCCAAGGATGTGCCTTTTGCTGCACGGAACGCCATGGGTACCGGACCGTTTATTCTTGTTTCGTACCAGCCAGGGATAAAAACCGTCCACAAAAAAAATCCTGATTGGTGGGGCATCAAGGACGGACGCTTTGAGGGCAATATTGATTCGATTCAATATCGCCCCATTACCAGTGATGCCACCAGAATGGCGGCGCTGATGTCAGGCGAAATTGATTTTGTACCAGACCCGTCACTGCAAGATATTGCCCGCCTACGGGCCGACCGCAGCTTGAAAGTCTGGGACGGTGATGAAGCGCGCATCATTTCCATCGCGCTCGATCAAGCCCGTGATGAATTGTTGTTTGCCGACGTAAAGGGTAAAAATCCGTTCAAGGATCGCAAGGTTCGTCTGGCCATGTATCAAGCCATTGATATCGACGCCATCCGCACACAAATCATGCGCGGGCTGTCCACCCCAACCGGCATTGCCACTCCCAACCCAAAAGTCGAGGGATTTCCGGCTGCCTTGGAAAAACGCCACCCCTATGACGTCGCGGCTGCGGTGCGCTTGCTCACCGACGCGGGATATCCGAAGGGCTTTGGTTTTACATTACACTGCCCAAATGATCGATATGTGAATGACGAAAAAATTTGTATCGCGCTGGCAGGCATGTGGGCACGTATTGGTCTGACGGTGAAAGTCGATGCCATGCCCAAGGCGCAGTATTTTGCCCGCACACCAAAAAAAGAATTTTCGGCGTGTATGCAAGGTTGGGGCGACATTACCGGTGACGCCATGTTTACCATGAAACCCCTGTTCCATAGCCTGAATGACAAAGGTGCCGGCGACACCAACTACGGCAATTTCAAGAATGCGGCGCTCGATGACCTGATCGACAAAGCGGAAGTTGAAATGGAACCAGCAAAACGGCAGACGTTGATCAATCAGGCGGTCGAGCTGGTGAAGAACGAGGTGCTGGTCATTCCGCTGCACCGCCAGGTGATTCCGTGGGTGTCGCGTGCGAATGTCAGCCTGATACATCGCTCTGACAATAAATTCACGCCGCTCTGGGTGACGATCAAATAGCAATTTACCTCACCTCGCGGGAGGGGAATTGATGGAGATGGTTTCTAAACTTCCCTCTCCCCTCGCGGGAGAGGGACCGAGGGAGAGGGGGCAGCCTTTTCGCGACCACTTGAAACCATCCACAGCCCTGCAAACGTAAGCGCCCCATTAATAATCAG
>JANPNU010000294.1:0-1653 GCA_031427615.1 Burkholderiales bacterium | reverse complement strand
TGCCAGGGTATTTCCTCGCCCACGGAGCGCCTCAATATCGGCCATCATGGCATCGAGGTTCTTGAAGGTGTGCTGCGGTACCGCCTCAAAAATGGTTCCGGCCGGGTCACGCATGCTGGCCCACATGGTGCGGATTCGCTGCGCATAGGGCGATTCACGTTCGCCCCCGCCGATGAAAGGTAGAGGCCCGGTGAAGGGATCTTGTTCGATTATGGCGATACCGGCTGTCTTCAACGTCTTTATCAATTGCTTTGACTCGTCGTTGCGCCCTGCCGCCAGCAATGCCGCAGCCATCCTGCCGCCGATGACCGGGCTGCCACTCTCAAGCAACTGCCGCGCAAGCGCCGGCATATCCAGCCTGCGCAAGATGATCTGAGCAGTCAACTGGTGCTGGACAAAAAAGGACGGCCCGACCCGGAGAATCGCTTCTTCCTGCGGGATCAAGCGCAATCCCTGGGCATCGACCAAGGCCCGGCCCGACAGCGAGGCCGGCTCAACCCGATATAAAAAAATCGAACAGCCATGCCCGAGACCGACGACTTGATTGTTCGCGTTCGGCGCGTGAATCTGAATCTGTTTCAACACGCTGGTATGCCCGCCCTGCCGAAGCAAAGACGTTTCAGGCGTCAGCTGCCATGCGGCACCGAACCTGCTGTTGGCATAGGCCGCCACAAACGCGTCCATGTGGGCAAACCACTGCGTCGAATCGCCAGTACTGGTTGCCGGGTTGTCCGGCAAATACCAGCCCTTGATGATGGGCTGCAGAAAACCGGCGCGCAGCAAGCGCTCGCGGTGCGCACGCGATAGTGCGGGGTGACTTGCTGCGTTGATGACCGCAAAGCCGCGCTCCTGGATCGCCAAAAGCACCTTGAGCGATGCGGCCAATTTTTCGTTGATGCTTGCCATTTCATCTCAATCATCATGATTATGTTGGCTCTACTATTGTGAATAGTATAACTCTACTATTATGATGTTTAAATCTCTACTATTTTGTATTAATGATCAAGTCTATTGGCTTGGCATCGGCTGCAAAGTCCATTTGGCGCGCCTCTCCGACAAGGCCACGGAAGGCTTCCGGGTTAAGGTGTTGCACAAACACTGTCGCGCCCCTGGTCAGAATTCAACCGGAACAGGTGGTCAAAGTGATAGACCTTGACGCATAGGAGCCTTTACATGAAGACCAAACTGTTTCACTACACCGATGGCGGACTCAAAAGCGTCTGGCTCGCCAACGGTTTCGAGATTCAGGATTCGCCGTATGGCAAGACAGTCGCGTTCCACAACGTGGATGGCCTCACCCACGCGATTTGCGACGCGCTGGCGAACCAGCCATCGGGGTTGAGCAGCGCCGAGTTCCGCTATCTGCGGCTGGCGCTGGGCCTGTCGCAATCCTCTCTCGCCAAGCTGATGGGCAATACCGAGAACACCATCGCCAATTGGGAGGGCCCGCGGAAACTGCCGGTGATGGGCGACAAGCTGATCCGCGTGCTGTATCAGGCGCATCGCAACGGCGAGCGCACGGTGAAAAGCGTGGTGGCGTCGCTCAATTTCTCCGACCGGCTGAAAAATCAGAAACTGGTGCTTGAAGCCAGACGCGGGCGCTGGCACTCGACGCGCGAGTTGCAAGCGGCCTGAACTTGGCGCAGAGAAGGC
>JANPNU010000293.1:0-1720 GCA_031427615.1 Burkholderiales bacterium | reverse complement strand
GCCACAGACAGGACACAACCAGCCAACATCAAATATTTACGCAGTGTTTTCATCGACGGCCTCCACGGGCGGAATCGGCGGGATCCGCCACATCCACTTTATTCAGCGGCACTTCCTTGGCAAAACGTTCCGCCTCCGGTTTGTTGGCGGCGAATGATTTCAACGCCGCCAGTTGTTGCGGATTCGGCGTGGCCGTTTGCAAGTCCTCCGGCGACAGGCCGCGCACACCAAGGGTGGCACTCTGCGCGCGCTGGTTGGCCGGCTGGCT
Organism: Burkholderiales bacterium; assembly: GCA_031427615.1. Classification (GTDB taxonomy): domain Bacteria; phylum Pseudomonadota; class Gammaproteobacteria; order Burkholderiales; family Usitatibacteraceae; genus UKL13-2. The sequence goes on along the minus strand of JANPNU010000293.1, from coordinate 1,452 downwards.
GCCGCCGAGCAGGCGATTGAAGCCGGTGAGAAAACCGCCGCTTTTTGTGGGCTGCGGCGCTTCCTCGATGGTGACTCCGCCGCGCAAATGCATCATGCGCACCCAGCCGGTCTGCGTCTCGGTTTTGACTCGGCTCCACGCGCCCTTGCGTTCCAACAATTGCACTTTGGATTGCGCGGCGAGTGATTGTAATGACGATGCGCTGTCATCCGGCTGCGCGCGCAATTCCGTCGATCGGTTGGTGGAGAGCAATTCTTGCGCATAAAGTTGTTGCGCGTAAATAAAAGTGCTGAAAATCGCGGTGATCAATGTGGCACCAACCGTCCAGCCTAGATTGCGCCGTTTTCGCAAAAACATATCGTGCTCCAAATATTGCGCGCCGGAAATTATTGTATTTTCAATAGTGTAATGCAATGTTCACGAATATGCTGCAGCGTCGTGGCGTTTCGGCAGGCTATGCCATCCCGCAATCGAGGTCCAGCAATCAATCAATAACCGAGACGATGGCAAATGGTTGATGTCAATCCGGCCGAATTCATGGTGTAAAAATGTAATCCCGGTGCACCATTGTCAATCATCGTTTGGCAAAGGTCGGTGACCACATCCAGGCCAAACGCTTTAATGGATGCGCTGTCGTCGCCGTAACTTTCCATTTTGCGGCGAATCCAACGTGGAATTTCTGCGCCACAGGCGTCGGAAAACCGCGCCAACTGCGAAAAATTACCAATCGGCATGATGCCTGGAACAATTGGAATGGTCAGCCCCATGGCGCGCGCCTCATCAACAAAATGAAAGTACGCGTCGGCATTGAAAAAATACTGGGTAATGGCGGAGTCGGCCCCCGCATCCACTTTGGCCTTGAAGTTTTTCAAGTCGTCGTGAACATGACGCGACTGCGGATGATATTCCGGGTATGCCGCCACATCAACATGAAAATACGACCCGTGTTCGGCACGAATAAACGCAACCAAGTCTGCGGCGTGCCTAAATTCGCCGGCTTTAGCCATTCCTGACGGCAAATCCCCGCGCAAAGCGACAATTTGTTTAAAACCGGAATCACGATATTGCTGCAACACCTGCCGGATACTTTCAGCCGTCGAACCGATGCACGACACATGTGGTGCCGCCTGTTGACCGCCGGCACGAATATCTTTTGCCGTCGTAAACGTGCCTTCCTGGGTGGAGCCACCCGCACCAAAGGTGACCGAAAAAAACGCCGGGTTGAGTTGGCCCAACTGCTCAACCACTGTCCGCAATTTTTCCGCGCCCTCGGCGGTTTTTGGCGGAAAAAATTCGAACGATAAATTTTGTTTGACAGTATCCACTTTTTACTTTCGTTGCAGCCGCCAACCACGCGATGAAAATTGCGCAGTCAGCGACTCACAAGTTGAACCCGTTGCGACTTAGTAGCGATAGGTATCCGGCTTGTACGGACCCTGTTTCGATACATGG
>JANPNU010000292.1:0-3470 GCA_031427615.1 Burkholderiales bacterium | reverse complement strand
GCTTGATCGCTTCGAAGGCAACCAGTGGGGTTTGCTCGGCGGGTTTGGCCATCACCGCATTGCCCGCCGCAAACGCCGCCGTGATTTGACCCAAAAATATCGCCAGCGGAAAATTCCACGGGCTGATACAAACAAATGTGCCGCGTCCGTGCAACGACAGCTCGTTTGATTCCCCGGTCGGTCCCGGCAAACGTTCCGGCAGGGCAAAATGCATCCGGCATTGCTCGGCGTAGTAACGACAAAAATCCACTGCCTCACGCACTTCGCCCAAGGCATCCGGCAAAGTCTTGCCAGCTTCACGCACCATCAGCGCCATAAAAAATGATCGGCGGGCTTCGAGTAAATCTGCCGCGCGGTCGAGCACATCCGCACGTGCCCGCGTCGGCAATCCCGGCCATTTCCTGGCCAGATCCAGCGCAAGGCCCGCCAACGCCTCATCGGCGTATTCAACAAAACCAATCTTGATCAACCGCGCCGGATCGATGACATCCACCGGCGGGCCACGCATGCCCTCACCCGCGATCAGCGGCTGCGCATGCCAATCCGTTTTTGCCAAGACCTCGGCCATTTCGGCATAGAGCTGATCGGTTGCGGCGACGTCGGCAAAACTGAAGCCGGAAGAATTTAAACGCTTGACCATCGATGCTTCAAACAATTTTTTCGGCACCGGTAATTTGGCATTGGCGCGCGGCTGATTGGCGACACATCGCGCAATCGGATCCGCGATCACCTCATCGATGGAGACATCCGGATCCGCGATCCGATTCACAAAGGAAGAATTCGCACCGTTTTCCAACAACCGACGCACCAAATACGGCAGCAGATCTTCGTGGCTGCCAACCGGCGCGTACACACGACACGCTGTGTTTGGATAGGCGAGCACCGCGTCGAATAACTCCATGCCCATGCCATGCAGGCGCTGAAATTCAAACCCGGCGTGGGGTTTGCCGACCGATGCCCGCTGCAAAATAGTCGCCGCGGTATGCGCATTGTGGGTGGCAAACTGGCAATAGAATGCCGTCGGCGCGGCCAGCATCTTGGCGGCGCAGGCGAGGTAGGCCACATCGGTATTTACCTTACGCGTGAACACCGGATAGTCAGTAAAGCCCTGCATTTGCGCGCGTTTGATTTCGGTATCCCAATAGGCGCCCTTGACCAGCCGTGTCACGATGCGGCGCCCGTGTTGCCCCGACAACGTCATCAACCAGTCAATAATTTGCGGCGCACGTTTTTGATACGCCTGCACGGCGAGGCCCAGGCCCTCATAGCCGTCAAAACGCTTGTCGGCAAACACACGCGCAAACAATTCGAGTGAAATTTCCAGGCGTTCGGTCTCTTCTGCGTCGAACGTCAGGCCGATGCCACCGTCGCGCGCCATTTCGGCCAGCACCATCAATTTCGGCAACATTTCGTGTAACACCCGTTCGCGATGCGCCAATTCATAACGCGGATGCAACGCTGACAACTTCACGGAAATGCCGGGTGCCTCAAACACGGATTGGCCAGCAACAACCGAACGGCCGATGGCTTGAATCGCCAACTGATACGCATCAAAATAGCGCTCCGCATCGGCGGCAGTCATGGCGGCTTCACCGAGCATATCAAACGAATGTCGATACTTTTTTTGCTCCGATGCCACACTGCGCACCAGCGCTTCATCAATATTGCGCCCCATCACAAATTGCTCGGCCATTAACTTCATGCCCTGCTTGAGTGAGGCCCGCACAATCGGCTCACCCACCTTGTTGGCCATTTTGCCCAGCCAGCCACCAACATCGGTAAAGTCGGACGGGCCAACCGTCACCAACTTGCCGGTCAGCATCATGCCCCAGGTGCCGGCATTGACCAACATCGAGTCACTCGCGCCGAGGTGTTTTTTCCAATCACCCTGTGCAAATTTATCCTTGATCAGTTTGTCGGCAGTCGCCGCATCCGGAATGCGCAACAGCGCCTCGGCCACACACATAAGCAACACACCTTCTTGTGACGACAAATCGTATTGTGTCAAAAACGATTGCATACCCGCATGGCTCTTTTGCTGCGAACGCACCGACGCCACCAACGAGCGGGCGATGTTGGTGATTTGATGATTGGTTTCCAAATCAACACTGGCGATGGCCAGCAGCGCGTCCAAGGTTTTGGATTCGTCGGCCAAGAATGCGCGCCGCATCGCGGCAAAATCAGGCAGAGCGGCAGTGGGGGCGTGGATTGACGAACTGGAAGAGCCGGACGAAGCAGCAGCAGCAGATGAGGCAGGCATGGTTTTATTAGAATAGAGAGTGTTCGCGCATTATGGCAGTTTGAATTAATTGTGTTTGATTGCAGCTTGCATGCGGCAACGGAGAGCGTGGAAAAACAACAAGCTCAAGCAGCAACGGGCATTTTCAGACAGTTGTGCCTGAAAACGCTCGTCTATAGGCGTGTTTGCAATACAAAAAACTCTAAAGCCGCCGTCGCCCCAGCGAAGGCTGGGGCCCAGTCCCTCGTTACGCCCACATCTTACGGCGGACTAACCTCTTGCCCCGCCAAAAAACATGCTGCGGCAGGCGCGCCGGAATGACAGTAGCCGCTATATTTTTTGGAAGTTCCGTGTGACTCATGTGGAGCTAGCGCCTCAATCAATTCACCGCCGGATTTTTTTCCTGCGCGGCAATTTCCGCATGCACGGTCGCCATATCTAGCTCAAGTGATTTTTTTACCACGTCCTGCAATGCGGATTTCGGCAACACACCGGCTTGGGTAAACAAAATAATTTGCTCTCTGAACACCATCAGTGTCGGAATCGAACGGACATTAAACGCCGCGCCCAACTCCTGCTCGACCTCGGTATTGATCTTGCCAAACACCACATCGGGAAACTCTGCGGATACCGCCTCAAAGGTCGGCGCAAAACTGCGGCAGGGGCCACACCACGGTGCCCAAAAATCGATGATGACGGTCTTGCCACTTTCAATGGTGGCGTTAAAGTTTTCTTTGGTCAGTTCCAGCGTGGCCATGTTTATTCTCCGAGTTTGGTTTCACACTAGGTGCGGGCAGTTTTTGCGATTTCAAACAGATTTGGACAAATGTTAATGAACTCTGCTAGATTGCGGAAACATGAAATAAACCGCACTCGGAATACTGCCGGTTTCGACCGTCCTGACTATAGCGTTGTGATGGCTGGCATGCATGTGGTTCGCGAAATTGCTCTGACGTAAAACTCAATTCTGTTATGGGTGTAAAAAATCTCATGGACGTCCAATATTTTGATTGCAAACGAGTTGTTCAAAATTGTCGTCCGATGTTATGCGTCAGGCAAAAGAGTTATACGTCAAAATTGACGTATAAATTTCGTAGGCATCACAAAACTAAGGAGCAACTATGAGAGGCATTTATTCCGGCATCCTCGCAACCATCGTATATCTTGCACCATTGCAGTCATTTGCAAATGAGTGCTGGGCCATCTCAAACATTAAGGGCTACTCTTCATA
>JANPNU010000291.1:0-2843 GCA_031427615.1 Burkholderiales bacterium | reverse complement strand
GACCCGCTCGGGATCCGCGCCAGATAATTCACCAGCGGCAAATGCCAGCATAGGCCGGACCCGTTTGCCACCACCCAAGGTCGAATAACGCATCGCGTCATGTAACCGTGACGGGGCGTGATCCACGGCGGGCAGAAGTTCGCCAAGGGTTTGCTCCATATTGGTCGCGATTTGTCGCGCCCAGTCCTGAAATTGGCTCATGCGGCGTTTACTCTTTGAATTCTTCTAACTTGGCGACCTCGCCGGCGGTTGCAGGGGCAAGAATTTGAATGCGCTGTTCCGCCTCGCCTAAAATTTTTTCGCAATACTTCAGCAAGTCGGTGCCACGCTGATAGGCCGTGATTGACTCTTCAAGCGGCAATTGCCCGGCTTCCATCTTGTCGACCAAGACGTTGAGCTCGGCCATGGCGGCCTCAAAAGTTTTTGGTGTTTTTTCAGTCATTTTTGGCATGTTTTGATTGGGGTAATCGGCGACTTCAGGTGCAAAGCAGGTAGCCGATTATTTTACCGGAAAGACGTGGCGGCAAGGCGTGCGCGGTCAATCGTGACGATAATGGAGACTGGTCTGACAAATAACTTGCTGTCTTGGGTTGCGCGATGCCCCGCTTTTTGGCACAATTGACGGCACTCTTGCATACTTATTTTTTATGGTGCCAAGAGACCGTCGGGACGGAGCAAGCAGAGTTAAAAGCTGGTTTCTCGATCGCCTGGTGTCGTTTTTACTTTGGTTAAGACGCGGCAGTTTAAAGCTACGTGTTGATTGGAGGTAAGGACTATGTCCAAACTAATAGGCGAGCGCGAGCTCTTGATGCCCTTCACTGCAACATCACAGCTCCCGGTGAGCTGGTACTTTGATCCAGAAATTTATCGGCAAGAAATGGCGACGTTATTCGCACGCGCGCCGATTTATGTCGGCCACGAATTAATGGTCCCCGCCAAGAATGATTATCGAACCGTTGGCAATAATGCCTGGGCACTGATCAACAATGGTTCCTCCATTGAGTTGGTCTCGAATATTTGTCGGCACCGCCAAGCGGTCATGCTCAAAGGTTCTGGGCAGCTTCAAACTGGAAATGTTGTTTGCCCGTTGCATCGGTGGACCTATGACAACCAAGGCACTCTGTTGGGCGCGCCGCATTTTGACCCGCAACCCTGCTTGCATTTGCCAAAAAAACCCCTGACAAGATGGAACGGGTTGTTGTTCGAGGGCCCCAATCCGATTGTTGATGATCTGGCCAAAATTAAATGGGCAAAAGATCTCGACTTCAGCGGTTTTGTTTTCGACAAAGCAGAGGTCACGGAATACAACTTTAATTGGAAAACCTTTATCGAGGTTTACCTCGAGGACTACCACGTTGTGCCGTTTCATCCCGGGCTCGGCAACTTTGTCGATTGTGACTCGCTCGATTGGGATTATGGTGACTGGTACAGCGTGCAGGTGGTTGGCGTTAAAAACCAACTCAAACGTGCCGGGACAAAGACCTATCAAAAATGGCATGACGCTGTGCTGCGTTATCGTGACGGCAAAGTGCCGCCCTACGGTGCCATTTGGATGACTATTTATCCAAATGTAATGGTCGAGTGGTATCCCCATGTATTGGTGGTGTCGACCGTACTGCCGAACGGTCCGGATAAATGCACCAACGTTGTTGAGTTTTATTACCCGGAAGAAATTGCGCTGTTCGAGCGTGAATTTGTTGAAGCCGAACAAAAAGCCTATGCGGAAACAGCCGTTGAAGACGAGGAAATCTGCCAGCGGATGAACGATGGTCGCAAACTGTTGTGGCAAGAGGGCCGTGATGAGCAGGGGCCGTATCAGTCACCGTTCGAAGACGGCATGATTCACTTCCACGAATTTGTGCGGCGGGAAATGGGTGTTGAGCGTTGAGCGTTGGGTGTTGAGCGTTCGGCGTTGGGATGAGATTCCTCGTCGCGCAAAAAGCAACGGCGCGCTCTGTCGGAATGACAACGCTAAATGTTGGAATGACAATGCCTAATTTTTTTCATCTTCAACCTGTCATTCCGAACGGTTTTATGTGTGGAATCTCATCCAGCAATGTTGGGGAATATTGGCTTTGACTCGATGCAAAGGGATGAGATTCCTCGTCGCGCAAAAAGCAACAGCGCGCTCTGTCGGAATGACAACGTTTAATATTTGCCATCTTCGCCTTGTCATTCCGAACGGTTTTATGTGAGGAATCTCATTCGGTGGCATGGTGTGACGTTGGCTAGACCGTATGGCGTTGGGTGTTGGGTGTTGAGCGTTCGGCGTTGGGATGAGATTCCTCGTCGCGCAAAATAACAAAGGCGTGTTTTGTCGGAATGACAGGGTTTTTAGAGAGCTCAGATTGAAAACACAAGCAATGGCGCGCGTTTCCAAGTGTTTGTGGCTGGAAAGTGTCGTCAGAGTTTGTGTTTCTATTGTGGCCCGTTTGCCAACCAAAAGTAGCGTATGACTTCATCGTGGATGTTGCTGGCCGGCGCGTTATTCGCCACCATGGGTGCCTTTGCAAAACTGTTGAGTACACAATTCAGCGGTGCCGAGCTTTCGTTTTATCGGTCGCTAATTGCGCTGGTGGCTGTAGGTGCTGTGGTGTTGCTGCGTCGCCAATCACTGGTCACACGATTTTGGAAAAAACATTTTTGGCGGGGGGCGACCGGCACCATTTCGCTGGTGGGGTATTTTTACACCATGACCCAGTTGCCGCTCGCCACCGCCATCACCCTCAATTACACCTCGCCGATATGGCTGACGATATTGTCGACACTGTTGTTGCGTGAACGATTTCGCCCGATCCTGTTGGCGGCAATATTAATGGGCATGGTCGGTGTGACGTTATTGC
>JANPNU010000290.1:0-3207 GCA_031427615.1 Burkholderiales bacterium | reverse complement strand
ATCTGTGGTTCTCGGTAGAGCGCACGGGCAATAGCGATTTTCGCCCCTCCCGCCCCTTAGATTCGTCGCCCACTAAAAACTATGGCCGCTTCTGCTGCAACTGTCTTGAGTCCACTTGCCCGCGCATTGGTGCAACAGGGACGCCTTGTCCAGGGTGATGCGACGGCGATTCAGGCGGAAGCAAAAAAAATCGGCGTGACCTTTATTGAGCAGCTGATTCAATCAAAAAAAGTGTCGTCGCGTGATGTTGCTAATTTTGCATCAACAACTTTTGGCGTTCCGATAGTCGATCTGCATCAGGTTGATGTCGATTTGTTGCCTATCACGTTGATTGACACCAAGTTGATTGGTTCAAAACGGGTGATTCCGCTGCATAAGCGTGGCAATAAGTTGTTTGTTGCAACCTCGGATCCAACCAATGACGAGACGTTTTCTGCGCTGAAATTTGCCACTGGGTCGACGGTTGAGCCGATTGTTGTTGAGGAAGACAAACTCGCCGTATTGCTAAAAAAATTCGGTGAGTCGAGCGCCAAGACCCTCGATACCATGATTGGTGATGAAACCTCCCTTGAGAACATCGATCTTGGCGATGAAGGGGTCGTTGCCGAAGGCTCGGCTGAAGGGCCGGCTGCCAGTGACGAAATTGATGACGCGCCGGTGGTGAAATATGTGCAAAAAGTATTGCTGGACGCGATCAATGGCGGTGCATCCGACATCCACTTTGAGCCATACGAAAAGTTTTATCGTATTCGTTACCGGACGGACGGGATCCTGTTTGAGGTCGCGCAACCACCACTGGCCATCAAGGAAAAAATTGTTTCGCGTATCAAAGTAATTTCCAAGCTGGATATTTCCGAGAAAAGAGTTCCGCAGGACGGCCGCATGAAATTACGCCTATCACCGACACGGGCGATTGATTTTCGTGTGTCCACGCTGCCGACCATGTTTGGCGAAAAAATTTGTATGCGTATTCTCGACCCATCGAGCGCAACGCTCGGTATTGAGGCGCTGGGGTATGACCCTGAACAAAAAGAAGCATTGTTGCATGCGATTGGACGCCCATACGGCATGGTGCTGGTAACGGGGCCAACCGGCTCCGGTAAAACGGTTTCGCTTTATACCTGTCTCAATATCCTCAATAAACCCGGCATCAATATCTCAACTGCGGAAGATCCGTGCGAGATAAATCTGCCCGGTGTTAATCAGGTCAATGTCAATGACAAAGCGGGGCTTACATTTTCGGTCGCGTTAAAGTCATTCTTGCGACAGGATCCCGACATCATTATGGTTGGTGAGATTCGTGATATTGAAACTGGCGAAATTGCCATCAAGGCAGCGCAAACCGGACATATGGTGTTGTCCACCCTGCATACCAACGATGCGCCCAGCACGTTGACACGGTTAATGAATATGGGAATCGCGCCGTTCAATATTGCCACCAGCGTCATTTTGATCACCGCCCAGCGATTGGCACGCCGGTTGTGCTCCTGTAAACGACCGCTTGATCTTCCCAAGGAAGTGTTGATTCGCGCAGGATTTAAGGATGAAGAGTTGGATGGATCATGGCAGCTTTATGGGCCGGTCGGATGTGACATATGCAAGAATAGCGGCTACAAAGGCCGTTGTGGCATTTATCAGGTGATGCCCATCACGGACGAAATGACCCGCATCATCATGAATAATGGGACGGCAATTGACATTGCCGACCAGGCCAAACGTGAGGGTGTTTCTGATCTTCGCCAATCGGGCCTTAGAAAAATCAAGGTGGGTATGACCTCGCTGGAAGAAATTGAATCCGTCACCAATGAATAAGCTGAACTTTCACCGCGTGTTTTAAGGAGTCAATTATGGCCGCCGCCGCAAAACAAGCCAAAGACGTCAAAGTTTTCACCTACACCTGGGAAGGCAAGGACAAGTCCGGCAAGCAGGTCAAGGGCGAGATGCGCGCCTCAGGCGAGAATATCGTCAACGCCACACTGCGCCGCCAGGGCATTCAAAACGCCAAGGTCAAAAAAGCGTCCAGAGGCGGCGGCAAAAAAATCACCGACCAGGACATCACGTTTTTCACCCGCCAGTTGGCCACCATGATGAAAGCCGGTGTGCCACTTTTGCAGTCGTTTGATATTGTTGCCAAGGGTCACAGCAATCCGTCCGTCACCCGCCTGTTGCTGGATATCAAGACTGAGGTGGAAACCGGCTCCAGCCTGGCGCAATCTTTCCGCAAATACCCGCTGTATTTTGACAATCTGTTTTGCAACCTGGTCGCCGCCGGCGAGCAGGCCGGTATTCTCGACACCTTGCTGGACCGGCTGGCGATCTACAAGGAAAAAATGCTGGCCATTCGCGGCAAGATTAAAAAGGCGCTGTTTTATCCGGCGTCGATTTTGGTGGTGGCCTTTATCGTTACCGCCGTCATCATGATTTTTGTGATACCGCAGTTCAAGGAATTGTTCTCGGGCTTTGGTGCTAATCTGCCGGCGCCAACTTTGGTGGTGATGCAGATTTCCGAGATATTCACCGCCTACTGGTGGCTCATATTCGGCAGCATTTTCGGAGCGGGTTGGTTATTTGCCAACTCCCTCAGGCGCAGCGAAAAAATGCAATTTATGATGGATCGGCTGACGCTCAAGTTGCCGGTGGTCGGTGAATTGGTGCGCAAAGCGACCATCGCCCGCTGGACCAGGACATTGTCGACTATGTTTGCGGCCGGTGTGCCGTTGGTTGAAGCGCTGGATTCGGTGGCGGGGGCGTCGGGCAACCGGGTGTACATGATGGCCACCAAAAAAATCCAGGCAGAGGTGTCCACCGGCTCGAGCTTGACCGTGTCGATGCAGAATTCTGGCGTGTTTCCCAACATGGTTTTGCAAATGTGTGCAATTGGCGAAGAGTCCGGTGCGCTTGACGGCATGTTAAGTAAAGTGGCCGATTTTTTTGAGCGTGAGGTTGACGACGCAGTGGATGCACTTTCCAGTTTGATGGAGCCATTAATCATGGCCGTGTTGGGGGTCATTATTGGTGGCTTGGTGATTGCCATGTACCTGCCAATTTTCAAAATGGGTCAGGTTGTTTAAAACAATTTGGCGAGGCCGAAATTTTTTGTCCCTATGCTTGGGCGCTGTTGACGGGATTTGAATTGGCGTCGTAACCGAGAACAATAAAAATGGAACTATTCGACGCCTTTCGTGCAAACCATTGGTTTTACGTCAC
>JANPNU010000289.1:0-2141 GCA_031427615.1 Burkholderiales bacterium | reverse complement strand
AACGCATGATCGACTGGGCCAAGGCCGAGGGCATCACGCTGGTCTGCACCAGCCTGCTCGACGAGATTTCCAGTCGGTCAGAGGTCGGTGCACCGATGCAAATTTCGACAATCGCGGACGCGTGGGTGCATCTGAGTTATCTGGTGCAGGCGGGCGAACGTAACCGCGGACTGTCCATCATCAAGGCACGCGGCATGGCGCATTCGAACCAGGTGCGCGAACTGATTCTGAGTGATACGGGCGTGACGCTTGCGGATACCTACACTGCTGGCGGTGAAGTATTGATGGGCACCATGCGCTGGGAGAAGGAACGCGCCGAACGAGTCGCGAATGAAGTGACCGAAGTCGCCGCGAGGCTCAAGCGTGTCATGCTCGATGCGCAGGAGGCCGAACTCGAGGTGCGGTTGAAGTCTCTAAAAGTCGAACTCGAGGCAAAGCATGTCGAGAAAGCGTTGTTGATCCGCACTACCGAGCTTCACGAAGGCGACCGGTCGCGGGGACGGGCGCGTATGGAGGAATTGCGCGGTGCCGATGTGACGAATCCGGGCCGCAATTGAGATCGCGATGAGTCGACGCACCGTGTTCAGGTTCCGGCTATATATCGCAGGCGACGCGCCGAATTCCGTGCAGGCGCGTGTCAATCTCGCTGCGCTGTGCCGGACATATCTGCCGGAGCGGCACGAGATCGAGATTGTGGATGTGTTTCTGCACCCCAGGCGCGCGCTGGTTGACGGCATTTTAATGACGCCCACGCTGGTCAGGGTTGCGCCCGACCCCATTTGCAGCATCGTTGGCACCCTCAGCCAGACCCAGGCGGTGGTACAGGCGTTGGGGCTTGAGACTAGTGCAACATGAACACGTGCAAATCACCAGTTAGCGAGGACACGACCAGGGAAGTGTCCGCATTGATCGAGACACTGCTCAAGGCCGGGAAGCGCCTGGAGGAACTGACGGGCGGCGAAATCGATACGGTGGCCGACCGCGAGGGACGGACGTTTTTATTACAACGCGCCCAGGAACACTTGCGTCAAGGCGAAGCCGCCAAACAGGCCGCCATCATCAACGCGCTTCCGACGCATATCGCCTTACTCGATAACGATGGCGTCATCGTCTCGGTGAATGAGGCGTGGAAGAGATTTGCCGCCTTGAATTTGCTTCAAGGACCGGCGTATGCGATCGGCGTCAATTATCTGGAGACTTGTGAATGCGCACAGGGTGATGACGCGTCCGGGGTTCGCGCAGTCGCCGAAGGAATTCGTGGGGTGTTGCGTGATGGTAAAACGAGTTTTTCAATCGAATATCCCTGTCATTCCCCAACGAAACAGCGCTGGTTCCTGATGACGGTAACACCTCTCGGAGATGGCCCAGGGAGCGGCGCCGTTGTGATGCACTTGGACGTAACAGCAGTACGGGAGGCCGAAGAAGGGGCGCAATTGATTGTCAATTCATCGCTCGATGCGGTGGTGGCAATGGATGCAACAGGTCGCGTCACCGCCTGGAACACGCAGGCAGAGAAGACCTTTGGCCGAGCACACCAGCAAGCGGTTGGCCAGTTATTGACGGAGACGATTATCCCAGTGCGCTATCGCGAAGCACATACGCGGGGCTTGCGCATGTTTCTTGAAACCGGTGAGGGTCCGATACTTAACAAGCGGATAGAAATCTCGGCGCTTCACCAAGACGGACACGAGTTTCCTGTGGAGTTGGCCATCGTGCCGGTCAGGCATCAAGGTACGTGGATATTCAATTCTTTCATTCGCGACCTCACCGAAAAAAAGCGCAGTGAAGAAGCGTTACAGCGCTTTGCGGCGGCCATGGACGCTACAGCGGATGCGATCTACCTGGTCGATCGCGCCAGTATGAGCTTCGTCCATTTCAATGAGGCAGCCTGTCGCATGCGCAACCAGACCCGTGAGGAGCTTTTCGCCCTGGGCCCGGCAGGCATGCTTGGGTATTCGCGCGCCGAGCTTGAGCACATCTATGACGACATCATCGCCAGCGGCAAGCCGGCAGAACCATTGGAAATACTTCGGCAGCGCAAGGACGGCTCGCAACTGTGGGTCGAATTGCGGCGCCAGGCACAGCGCTCACGGGACGGCTGGTTGATTATTACCATGGTGCGGGACATCACTGAGCGCAAA
>JANPNU010000288.1:0-1571 GCA_031427615.1 Burkholderiales bacterium | reverse complement strand
TGGCTGGGCGAGCAGCGCGGCCAAATTTCGCTGCGTGGTCTCGAGCGTGCCCTGGTTGCCCGTGATTGCGGCGAGCGCCTGGCGGGCAACCGAGGATTCCGGCTCCAGCTCCAGCCATAGGGTCGTGGCCTCAAGGGCCGCATCCATTTGCCGCGCCTGGAAGGCGATTTCTACCGCGCGCCGTGCCACGCGCGGATCGCGTGTGCGTTGCGCCAGATCGACCATGCCTTGCAAGGCCAGACCGCTGCGTCCGCGCTGGGCGGCGATTTCGGAAATCAGATACTGGTAGAGCATCTGATCGGTAAGCCCGCTGCTTTTGGATTTCCCGGACGTTGCGGCTTCGGCTGCCTCTGTGGACACGGGTGCCGCATGCGCGAACGGGATAGGCAGGCTGGTGACAAGTACGGCAAGCAACGCAATGCCGCAGGGGATTTGAAGGTTCAGGTTCAGGTTCAGGTTCAGATTCGGATTCATGTAGCGTCAGGGCGGGGAGAGATGAGAGGGCTGAACAATGCCGGACATTGCACCTCGCATCATAGACGTTTATCGAGGAGTGGGCATAGTCGTTACAATACAGACTATCGTTTTATCAGCGAGTTCCCATGCCCGAATTGCCGGAAGTCGAGACCACCCGCCTGGGACTGCTGCCGACGGTGCGGGGCCAGCGCATTGCGCGCGTCATCGTGCGCGAGAGACGATTGCGCTGGCCGATTCCGGGAAATTTCGCGAGACTTTTGTCCGGAAAAACCGTCACCGACATCACGCGACGCGGCAAGTATCTTCTCTGGGATTGTCGCCTCGACGATAGTGCTGCCGCTGTCGCCAACCCGCAGCGCGGCTACCTGTTGAGTCACCTGGGCATGTCGGGCTCGTTGCGTTTAGTCGGCGCGTCGGACATCGACGAAACACCGCAAAAACACGATCACCTCGATATCGGCTTTTGCAACGGCACCACCGTTCGCTACACCGATCCGCGACGTTTCGGTGCGATGTTATGGATCGCCGGATCCGCGCCGCGCCATGCGCTGCTCGACCTGCTGGGCCCCGAGCCCCTGTCGGATGATTTTGACGGGGCGCATCTGTCGACCGCAGCCCAAGGCCGCAGCGTTAGCGTCAAAGAATTCATCATGAACAGCCAGGTCGTGGTGGGCGTCGGCAATATCTACGCGTCCGAATCGTTGTTCCGCGCCGGTATTCATCCGGCACGCGCGGCGGGCAAGGTTTCGCGCGCGCGCTACGTGCGGCTGGCCGAAGCCATCAAACACACGCTGCAAAAAGCCATAGACGCAGGTGGTTCGTCGCTGCGCAACTATGTTCAGGCCAGCGGCGAGCTGGGCTATTTTCAGGTGAACGCGTTTGTGTACGATCGCGCGGGTTTGCCTTGCCGGGTTTGCAAGGCCCCGATTCGAACATTGCGGCAGGGCCAGCGATCGACCTACTATTGTCCCCAATGTCAGAAGTAGAATAGCCGGACAATGACAAAAAAAGCCATCCCCGAGCGGCTCGCGGAACTCCAAACCTGGCGCGACGGCCTCAATGGCCAGATTATGCGCGTGCGCGATTTCCTGCGC
>JANPNU010000287.1:0-5299 GCA_031427615.1 Burkholderiales bacterium | reverse complement strand
GGAAGGATGGTGGGGCTACTTTTTGAGTGGATTTTCTGTTGACTGACGAACGAATAGCTGGCTATTCGAGAGGAAGAAACAGGAAATACGCCAAAAATAGCCCACCAGCAACCAAACAGTCCCGAAGGGACGCCTAATGGACAATCTCGGTTTAATAACTTGTCCACCTCTGGAACCCGGCCTCGGCGGGGACGACGGGGTTTTTAGAAGTTCCCATCAAAGTCGATTGGCCTGCCGTTGACATTGACATTGACCTTGCCCTAGACATTTCCGCTCCCAATCCAACATGCCCCGCGACGCCTTCCGCGAAATCGGTTTTATCCTGCTGCCGCGATTTTCGCTGGCCGCACTCGGCAGCGCGCTCGGGGTGATTGAAGCGGTCAACGATATTGCCAATCACGCGCCGATTCGCGTCAGTATTGTTGGCAATGTCGGCCAGCCGTTAAAAAGCGCCACACAAATTGCCGTGATCCCGGCCTTGTCAATTGCCGATATTGTCACGCTCGACATGGCCATTGTGGTGGGTGATGCGCCGCTGCCGGAGGGCGGCCACGATGAGTTGATTGCCAAACTGAAACTTGCCAACAGCCAGGGTGTGACGCTTGGGGGTGTCGGCACGGGCGCGTGGATTCTGGCGCGGGCCGGACTGCTCGATGGTTACCGGGCAACAATTCATTGGCCATACAGCGCATTGTTTGCCGAGCGTTTCCCGGACGTGGTGGTGTCGTCACATATTTTCGAGATTGATGGCAAACGGTTGACCGCCGCCGGCGGGCAGGCCGCCCAGGATTTATTATTGGCGCTGGTCACGGCGCACATTGGTGCTGACATGACCGCCGACGTCATGGATCATCTTGGTATTGAGCGTGCGCGTAGCGCCGATGAACGTCAGCGGGTTCCGCTGTCGGCGCGTATCGGTGGCGGGCAACCCAAACTGACCGAGGCGGTTTCACTGATGGAAGCCAACTTTGAAGAGCCGCTACCCACCGAGGAAATTGCCCGGCTGGTTGGTGTGTCGCGGCGGCAGCTTGAGCGCCTGTTCAAGCAGCACCTCGACAGTCTGCCGTCACGCTACTATTTGCAAATGCGCCTGACCCGCGCACGTCAACTGTTGCGTGAAACCAGCCAGTCGATTTTGCAGATCGGTCTGTCGTGCGGTTTTTCGTCCGGCCCGCATTTTTCCAGCGCCTACCGCGGACACTTCGGTATGACACCCCGCGACGAGCGCCGCCGCCGGCTGGTGGCATTGTCAACCGCGGGCACCGAAATCAGGGTATCCGAACAAGATCATGAAAAGAATTGACCACCCACCGCCTTGCGCTTTTGAAAATCTTGGTCGCTTTTGCGATAGGCGCGATACGCCGCATGGGGACTAAAATGTCAACATAGAGTCGTAACGACCAAATCATTAACAGAGAGATTGAACATGCATAACAAATCCGCGAATAACGACGCCGTCACCCGCAGTCAATTTGACGAGGTCATGGTACCCAATTACGCACCTGCCGGATTTATTCCGGTACGCGGCCACGGCTCGCGGGTGTGGGATCAGGCCGGGCGCGAATATATCGACTTTGCCGGTGGCATCGCCGTGTCGGCGGTTGGACACACCCACCCGCATGTGGTTGGTGCGTTAAAGGCGCAAGCAGACAAAATATGGCACGTCGCCAATGTCATGACCAATGAGCCGGCCATCCGGCTTGCCAAACATCTGGTTGAAAAAACCTTTGCCGAGCGAATCTTCTTTTGCAATTCCGGTGCAGAGGCCAATGAGGCGGCACTAAAACTGGCGCGCAAATATGCCAGCGACCATTTTCCGCACGGACGCGAAGAAAAATGCGAGCAGGGCTGCTATTGCACCACCTCGACCACCGATAAAAATGAAATCATCGCGTTTGACAACAGTTTTCATGGCCGCACACTGTTTACGGTCAGTGTTGGTGGTCAAGCAAAATACACCCAGGGCTTCGGCCCGTTGCCGCAGGGCATTCGGCATCTGCCGTTTAACGACATCGCCGCCGCCGAGGGCGCTATTTCCGACAAGACCTGTGCGGTGATCGTCGAGCCGATTCAGGGCGAAGGTTGTGTGACACCAGCCAAGCGCGAATTTTTGCAGCGATTGCGGGCGTTGTGCGATCAACACAAGGCGCTGCTGATTTTTGACGAAGTGCAATCCGGGGCGGGCCGTACCGGCGCGTTATACGCCTACATGAAGTGTGGCGTCACGCCGGATATCCTGACCTCGGCCAAGGGATTGGGTGGCGGTTTTCCGATCGGTGCAATGTTGACTACCGACAAGGTGGCAAAAAGTTTTGGTGTCGGCGCACACGGCAGCACCTACGGCGGCAATCCATTGGCCTGCGCGGTGGCCGATGCGGTACTCGATATTGTTGCCGATCCGGCGACACTTGCGGGCGTGACGGTGCGACATCAGTTGCTGTTTGATGGTCTTGCCGAACTCAATCGGAAGTTTGACGTATTCAAGGAAGTGCGTGGTGACGGCCTGTTGATCGGTTGTGAGTTGGCGGCCGAGTTTGCCGGTCATGGCAAAGACTTGGTGAAAGCTGCTGAGGTCGAAGGCCTGTTGTTGTTGATCGCTGGTCCGTCAGTCATGCGTTTGGCACCGTCTTTGCTCATTACCCCGGAAGATATCCGACTCGGACTCGAGCGTTTTGGCGTGGCGATTGAGAAATTTATCGCCGGTGTGCGTGCGGTGGTAAAGGCATCCCCACAGGTTGCCAAGGCAGCTTGAGTCTAATCCAGAAAATGAACCAGTAACCATGTACGCCATGTACGTATTGCGCACAGCACAGCCCGCTGATCTGCCACAGATTGAGGCGATTGCGGCGAAGAGTGCGGTCGGCATCACATCGCTGCCGCCGGATCGCGATCGCCTGCTCGAGAAAATTAGCAACTCGCGTTATTCGCTGTCGGTTGATGTTGATGTGCCAGGTGAGGAGACGTATTTTTTTGTGCTTGAAAATGTCACGACCGGCGAAATTGTCGGCACCAGTGGTATCGCCGCATCGGCCGGGTTTCATGATCGGTTTTATTCGTATCGCAACGAAATCATTGTGCACGCCTCACAAGAGCTCAAGGTCAGCAACAAGATTCATGCGTTGCATCTGTGCCACGATCTCACCGGCTATTCGTTGTTGACGTCGTTCTACATCGACCCGGCGCTGGCCGACGGCGACCTGCCGCAATTGTTGTCACGTGCACGGCTGCTGTTTATTGCCGAACACCGTCAGCGATTCGCCGAAAAACTGGCCGCTGAGAATCCCGGCGTTTGTGATGCCGATGGAAATTCACCATTTTGGAACGCGGTGGGACGGCGCTTTTTTGGCATGGATTACCCGCAGGCCGAACAACTCTCCGGCGGTCGTAGCAAGACCTTCATCGCCGAATTGATGCCGCACTATCCGATCTACGTGCCGCTGTTGCCGGATGACGCCAAGCTCGCCATCGGACAGTTGCATGCGGATGGCGAGCTGCCATTTTCGATCCTGATGGACGAGGGCTTTGAGCCGGATACCTATATTGATATTTTTGACGGCGGTCCCACCGTCGAGGCGCGCATCGATACGCTGCGCTCGGTACGTTACCAGCACCGCAGCCGCATCGATGTGCATTTGGCAAGTGATGGTGCCGAGCACCTTTCGATTATCGCCAACACCAAGGCCGAACATTTCTGCGCAACACTCGGGCGCATCCGTGTCGGCAGTGTCGGTGGCGTCGCCGGTGTCGGTCTGTCGTCTGAAACGGCCCAAGCATTGGGTGTTGGTGACGGCGATACGATTCGTAGCGTCGATTTGGTGCCACCAACCATCGGAGAGATGGCATGGTAATCGTGCGGCCGATCCGGCAGGATGATCTGGCACCGTTGTTGGCACTGGTCCGCGGCGGGGTTGGTGTCGGGCTGACGACCTTGCCCGACAATGAAACGCTGCTACAGGCGCGTATCACCGCCTCACTCGCCACATTCGCAGGCAAGGCGGCGCGGGCCGATGCGCAATGGATGTTTGTCATGGCCGATGTCGCGACCGGTCGGGTGGTCGGTATTTGTGCCATCGCCGGTGCGGTCGGCCTGCGCGAGCCGTGGTATTCCTACCGCGTCGGCACGGTTGTGAATGCGTCGCGAGAGCTCGGCATCTTTACCCAAACGCCAACTTTGTTTTTGTCCAACGATCACACCGGTGCGAGCGAGCTGTGTTCGTTGTTTTTGCACCCCGAGTTTCGCGCCGGTCGCAACGGCGCATTATTGTCGAAATCGCGCTTATTGTTTATGGCACAGTTCCGCCAACATTTTGCCATGAAGGTTATTGCCGAACTGCGCGGCGTGTCTGATACCGACGGGCGTTCGCCGTTTTGGGAGAGTCTCGGCAGACATTTTTTCTCGATGGACTTTGCCGAGGCCGATTACCTGACCGGTATCGGCAAAAAATCTTTTGTGGCGGAATTGATGCCGAAACATCCGCTCTACAGTTCTTTCCTGTCACCGGAAGCGCAGGCGGTCATTGGCGAAACCCATGAGCTCACAAAGCCGGCACGCCGGTTGCTCGAGCAAGAGGGCTTTCGTTATGAAGGCCACGTTGATATTTTTGACGCCGGCCCTGCGCTTGAATGCAATCTGGATGATATTGACGCGGTCAAAAAGAGCGTCGTCCGTCGCGTCGTGAAACTGCTCGTACCCGAGGAGGCATCAGCATCGGTTGATTCCGCGCCGATGTTGGTATGTGGTACCGGCATTGATCAATTTGCGGTGGGACTGGCGCGTGTAAAAAACGAATCGGATGGCATTGCCCTTGACGCCGAAAGTGCGGCCGCGCTTGGGGTCTCGATTGGTGACGAGGTGCGTGTGGTGCCGCTGCGCCCTGCCGATCGGCATTGATGATGTTGACAAGCGTTTCGCTGTCATGACAATACAAACAGCACACTCCCCGCAACAATTCTAAAGACGCAACATGGCAAATCATTTTATCGACGGCAACTGGCTTCAAGGCGGCGGCGCGGTGTTTGTGTCGCGTAATCCGGTGAGCCAGGAAGTCGTCTGGCAAGGCGCGGCGGCCAATGTTGACGATGTTGATCGCGCCATGCAGGCGGCACGGGCGGCGTTTGCAGAGTGGTCGTTAAGACCGTTATCAAATCGCCTGGAAATTGTTCGTAATTTCGGCAAATTGCTGGGTGAAAATCAGGCCGGGTTGGCACACACCATCGGCCGCGAAACGGGTAAGCCATTATGGGAAGCGGCCACCGAGGTCGCCACCATGATCGCCAAAATTGAAATTTCAATTCAGGC
>JANPNU010000286.1:0-12493 GCA_031427615.1 Burkholderiales bacterium | reverse complement strand
ATTTGTTGTCCGTGCGGATTGCGCGATCGTCGGACTATCGATTTCTCCCCGGACAGTTTGCCCGTATTGGTCTGGTCGATGAGCAGGGAGAAAAAATTTGGCGGGCGTATTCCATTGTTTCCGCACCGGATGAACCGTTCTTGGAATTTTTTCTGGTGGTGTTGCCGGATGGAAAATTTTCGGCCCGTGTCGCCAAATTGTCGGCTGGGCAATCGCTACTTTTGGAGCGACCGGCGCAGGGATTTTTGACGTTGGACCGGTTCAAGGATGGCACGGATTTGTGGTTGATTGGCACCGGCACCGGGCTGGCACCTTATATATCGATGTTGCGTGAGCCGTCCACATGGAAACGTTTTGAAAACATTGTGATCGCCTTGTCGGTACGCGAAGCGCGGGATCTGGCGTATATCGAAGAAATAGAATCGCTGGCGACCAGTCACACCAGTGGCGAGGCGCGATTGCGTTTTATTAAGTCGCTGACCCGTGATAACGAGGTGGCAGACACGATGCACGGTCGCCTCACCACACTCACCGAGTCCGGCGAACTGGAACGCGGCGCCGGTGTTCTATTTGACCATGATCGCTCGCGTTTTATGTTGTGTGGCAATCCTGACATGGTTGAAGCCATGCGAGCAATTCTGAAGTCGCGCGGATTTTTGATGAATCGGCGCATGACTCCCGGCCACATTATTGTCGAAAATTATTGGTAAGATGTTTGACGAATAACCGGGCGGTAATTTTTTCACGGGGCTGTTTTTTGTCCGATTTGTCTCAGTACAACGACGTTTCTGGTTGTGAACTTTTCGCAATCGTTCACAATGAGGCAGTCTCGTGATAGGGTTCGAGCTGGCACAACTTCTGGTAGTTCGCAATGAATATTAAATTTTCCACACTCTCCATTTTTATATTGGTTGGCTTCGGCATCGGCGGGCTTGATGACGCCAACGCCTTTCAAATCAGTGAGACCACAACACAGGCGTCGCCCGCAAAAGAAACACCAGCGCCGGACGGCGTGACGGTGCCAGCGGTCGTGGCAGCAGAGGTATCAGCAATCGCAACTCCTAATAAGTCGTTTGTTGCCCCGCAGCTGAGGGTGCTGGCGCACCCGGTTACCGAGAATTTTTTTGGTACCACGGTCACCGATCCATATCGATTCATGGAGGATGTCAAGAATCCAGACGTTGTCACGTTCATGAAAGGTGAAAGCGCGGCGACCCGTACGATCCTGGATTCGATTCCGGGCCGCGCGGCGTTGGAAGCGCGTATTAACGAATTGTCGCAAGCCAATATTGCCATCTCGGGTGTGCAAGTCGCGGGGGACGATAAGAGTGCCCGGGTGTTCTATTACAAGCTTTCGCCGGGCGTGAATTCGCGAAAGCTATATATGCGTGATGGTTTTCGAGGCGCGGAGCGGGTGGTGTTTGATCCGGTCACCATCTCGGCGGCCGGGAAAAGGTATGCCATTGACGGCTTTCGTGCCGCGCCAAATGGACGCGTCGTCGTGGTTGCGGTGGCCGCTGGCGGGTCTGAGGAAACATCGCTGCGAATTTTGGAGATCGGCTCGACAACGTCGCGTGATAGCGGCGTGCTGATAGACCGAATTGGTTTTGGGAACCATATCAATTGGGCATCGGATAGTCGAAGCTTTTATTACAACCGACTCCCGCCATTGGCCGAAGGAGTCGAAAATAACCGCTATCTAAACAGTCGCGCCTATCGCCATGTGATTGGCCGGCCGGCAAGCAGTGACGAATTCCTGCTTGGCAACAAAGGCAGCAGCATTCCGCTGGCTGACGTTGATATTCCCAGCGTGAGTGTGAGTGTGGACGGCAAAACGCTGATTGGGCGGGTTGAGCACGGTGATGCCAGAGAAATCAGTATTTTTACGGCTGAAGTTACCGGGACCAACGGTGCGAGCTTGAATCCGAGTTGGCGGCAGATTATTTCGCCGGATGATGAGGTGACGGCGTTTCAGTTGCATAACAATGCGATTTATTTGTTGACGAAAAAAAATGCACCACGCTACAAATTGGTTCGTATGGGAATTTATCGTGCAAAGTACGCTCAAGTCACCACCATTGTGCCGCACGGTGATACGGTTATTGCACAAATTGAAGTCGCGCAGGACGGGTTGTACATTCGCGAATTATTTGCCGGAATAGACCGCCTGCAGAGACTGAATTTTTCAACCAGCTCGTATTCGGGTGGCAAGCTGGAGTATGTGAAGTTGCCGTTTGATTTGGCAATTCGCCAGATTATTACCAGTCCGACGCGCCCTGGGGCTGTATTGCGGCTTGAAGCATGGACGGAAGGGCCGCAATACGTCGCGGTTGAAGAACGCAGCGGCAATATTGCCGACACCGGTTTACATCCGAAACCGGCGGCAGATTTTTCGAATATTGTTGAGTTGCGTTTGAACGCAACCGCAAAAGATGGCGTAAAAATCCCGTTGTCACTCATGTACCGCAAGGGCACCGAGTTGGATCAAGTTAACCCGACACTGATTCGTGCCTATGGTGCCTATGGCATTGTGCAGGCGCCGGTATTTAATCCGGCAACCCTGGCCTGGCTTGAGCGCGGTGGCATACTCGCCACCTGTCATGTTCGCGGCGGGGGCGAGTTCGGTGAGGAGTGGCATCGCGGTGGGCAAAAACTGACCAAGGCCAATACCTGGCGTGATCTGATTGCCTGCTCCGAATATTTGATTGAGCGGGGTTTTACCCGCAAAGAACGTCTCGGCATTCAGGGTGGCAGCGCCGGTGGTATTACGGTTGGCCGCGCCCTGACCGAACGGCCGGACCTGTTTGCAGCGGTGGTGCCGACAGTGGGTGTGTTGGATGCACTGCGAATGGAATTCACGCCCAATGGGCCACCGAACATTCCCGAATTTGGCAGCGTGAAAACCGAGTCCGGATTTCACGGTTTGTTGGCCATGAGTGCCATGCATCACGTCAAAGACGCCACCCGTTACCCGGCGGTGATGTTGATGCACGGCGTGAACGATCCGCGCGTGGAGGTATGGCAGTCGGCAAAAATGGCGGCGCGTCTGCAAGCGGCAACCAATAATTTGCCGGATGCCAAGCCGGTATTGTTACGGCTCGACTACGATGCCGGTCACGGCGTCGGCTCCACCCGCAATCAACGTAATGCCGAGCTGGCGGACGTTTATTCATTCCTGCTTTGGCAGTTTAAGGAGCCGGGATTTCAGCCGGTCAAGTGATGTCGGGCGGCAACCATTCTGATACGCGATTGCCATACGAAGGAATTCGTGTGGTTGAGTTTACGCATATGGTGATGGGGCCGACCTGCGGCATGATGTTAGCGGACCTGGGTGCCGAGGTGATCAAGATTGAG
Source organism: Burkholderiales bacterium (assembly GCA_031427615.1). GTDB lineage: Bacteria > Pseudomonadota > Gammaproteobacteria > Burkholderiales > Usitatibacteraceae > UKL13-2. The sequence continues at coordinate 9,139 of JANPNU010000286.1, read as the reverse complement.
CCACTTACCGGTGACAATACCCGCAACCTTCCAGGTGCCGGTGCCGGTTTTTTTGCGATGTTTAATCGAAATAAAAAAAGTCTGGCCATCAATGTTGACGACCCGCGTGGCCTTGAAATTATTTTGAAGTTGGTTGCCACCGCTGACATCTTCAGCGAGAACTTCAAAGACGGCAATATGCAAAAACTCGGACTCGATTACGCGACACTTTCCAAATTAAACGAACGCTTGATCTACGTCGCGTTAAAAGGGTTTTTGCCGGGGCCGTACGACCATCGGACGGCGCTGGATGAGGTGGTGCAAATGATGGGTGGACTTGCCTATATGACCGGCCCCGAGGGGCGCCCGCTGCGAGCGGGCACCTCGGTCAACGACATTATGGGCGGCATGTTTGGGGCAATGGGAGCGATGGCGGCGTTACATGCCCGTGAAAAAACGGGTCGTGGACAGGAGGTGAAAAGTGCCTTGTTTGAAAACAATGTGTTTTTAATGGGCACACACATGATGCAATATGCCGTCACCGAAAAGCCCGCCAAACCGATGCCCAGCCGGATTTCCCCATGGGGTATTTATGACGTGTTCACCGTGGCAAACGGCGAGCAGATTTTTTTGGCGGTGGTGTCCAATACGCAGTGGCAATTGTTTTGCGATGCGTTTGGGTTTACGGATTTAAAAGCCGATGCGCGCCTGGCGACCAATGTCTTGCGGGTGAATGCGCGTGCGTGGCTGATGCCGATTCTGACTGCACGTCTGGCGACACATTGCGCGGCGGAAATTGCGACAATTTTTGAACAGGCTGGATTGCCGTTTGCACCGATTACCAAACCACACGAATTATTTGACGATCCACACCTGATTCAAAGTGGGGGTCTGGCCGAAATAAGTGTGCCCGCCGATTGTAGTGGTGCGGGCAAAAAGATTAATACAAAAACGCCGCTGTTGCCACTCACACTTGATGGGGTGCGCCCGCCCATTCGCAACAATCCGCCCATGCTCGGGCAGCACACCCGAACCATTCTGGCCGAGCTTGGTTACGACGACGCGGCCATGACGCACCTGCTCGGTGATGGTGTCGTAGGCGCAAACACGTAATTGCAATTTGCCCATGATCCGCCGCTGCGCGCGCGCGCCGGATCATGGGGTGCCATGGCTACAGCCGTATCTCAAGACGCAGCGCCGTGGAAAGTTTGCTCTTGCCGATGCTGGTGCCGGTTTGTTGCTCACTGCCTTGCAATAAGACGTTGGTGTTGATGGCGTCATTCGGCAACAAATTGGAAAATGCCAGCCGTACCTTTACGCTCGAATTCACGGTCCATAAAACATAGGCATCGAGCACTCGTTTGGTGTTGACCTTTTGCAGTTGGGTATTGGTTAATTGCAAATCGTAAGCCGGCACCCAGTTAACACTGCCGCCAATTGAAATGGGTGAGCCACGAAAGCGATAGTCGGCGCCGAAGTTCCCGGTCGCACGTGGTTGTTCACCAATACGATTATTCGGTCCGGTCACGGCATCAACCTTGGAGTCAAAAATACTCAGGTTGGTGCGCAGGTTAATGGCGGGTGCATCGGCAATCAACTCGGGCAGACGAAATTTGGCGTCAAATTCAATGCCGCTGGTGCGCGCTTTGCCAAGATTTTGCGGGCGGTTGAGGTAGCGGGGCGACGAGGCCCACGATACATTTTCCAGCGCGGTGACGTTGCGGATCAGGTCGGTAATGTGGCGGGTAAATAGATTCACCGCCAGCGTGCCGCCCCCTTCGAAATAATTTTCGTATGCGATGTCCACGCCGTTGGCCAGTTCTGGCTTGAGATTGGCATTGCCGGCGCGATCAGGTGTGATTGAGGTATTGGTGCCGGGCACCGGAAACAAAGTATTCAAGCTTGGCCGTGCCACCAAATTTTGTGTTGATGGCGCGCGGTAACTTTGTGTCAGGCTCATGCGAATCTGGTCGCGACGTGGGGAGGCAAAACGCCACACACCGTGTGCGAGTGGTGTGACCACGCTGCTTTTGTTGCTGACCGGGTTGGAAACCGTACGGCTGTTGGTGTTGATTTCTTCCCAGCGTATCCCGAAATAGGTCGAGAATTGGGGTGCGGGATCCCACTCGTCCTGCACATAAAGCACTTTGCGTTTGGTGGAGACATCGATCTGGTTGCCAAAATCAGCCAGCAATGGCGCGCCGTTTAATATGGTTGTCGCATTGTCACTGCGTTTGATGTTTTCATATTCCCAGCCGCCGACCAGACTATGTTTGCCGTTACCCCAGCTATACATGAGCTTGCCAACGGCATTCCACGATTGATCTTTGCTGTGGCTATCAGTGGATTGGGTAAGCACGGCACTGCCATTGGCGGCCATTTCCCGCAGTGTTGAATTGCCATCTGATTTCAATTGGCCCACTGTGCCGCGCAACTCCATGCGGGTGTTGGGGTCGAGTCGTTTCATCAGCGTGGTCATGAGACGGGCAACGTTAAACTCGCTGTCTGCATTCGATCGACTGGTGGCGTAAGGCGCAGGCAGGATGCCGACTGACTGGGTCAGCGTGCCCTTAGTTTGATTGGTGGACGCGTGCCGAACTAAAAATGGCTGGATGCTGAATTGTTCGCCCGGCCCCAATCGCCACTGGAATCGGCTGGAAAAAAAGACACTGTCACGTTCGCCGTTTGAGCTGGAAAAAGTCTGCTGATCAAGGTTGATTCGATTGCCGGGTAAATCAAGATAGGTCGAGCGGCCAGCAGTTTCTGTTATTTGGTCGCTGCGGCTGGTCGAAAGTGTCAGGTTGTAGGTACCCGTGGGGCTGAATGGCTCATTGCGGGACCAAGATACCGATGGCGAATAACGCCCCTGTTCCGTTTGCACCCCGGCTCGAATGTCATTGTTGCGTGTGCGAAGTGGTTCGCGCAGCACAATATTGATGGTGCCGGCAATTGCGCGGCTGCCGGTTTCGGCGGTTGGTGCGCGCAAAATTTCAATGCGTTCGACTTGTTCCGGGGTGATTTGCTCGATTGAAAAGCCCGGTGCAGCGCGTTCACCATCAATCAGAATCTGCGTAAATCCGCCCCCCATGCCACGCATGGCCGGCCCGCCGGGACGACCGGGTCGGCCGCCGGTGGTGACCCCGGGGAGGCGACGCATGACTTCGCCAAGATTGCTATCACCATACTGTTCGATGTCTTCGCGGGTGATGATGATTTTTGAAGCGGATGAATCCCGCCGCACATCGGTGGCACTACGACGACCACTGACTTCAATTTTTTCGGTCTTGGGCGCGGGCTTGGCTGCGTCCTTGGTGCTGTCATTCGCGGCGGCGGGTAGGGATGGCTTGGGTGCGTCCGCCGTTGGGACCGTTTGGGCCATGTTGCTGGTCCAAGGACCCACGAGAAGAGCCGTAACAAACAAGGCGGCGGGGATGTTTTGAAACACGGGACAACTACGCATGAATGGCCTCGGACACGCCCGATCCATAAGTTGGATGCAATATGGAAAAAGCGGATTGTAAATGGTGGGGAGGTGGTAGAACGACTAGTGGGGTATTTTACGATTGTGGCGCGGTTAGTTCCAATGATATCTGCCGGGTTGGCGACGTCATTGCCGCTATTCAGTAACAATTTGTGAGTGGAATTATTGATAGGACATGTGGTGGATCAATTTAGCCGGCCTCTTTTATACAACTGGTATAGGGCATTGCAACCCAAACAGGTCATAATCCGCACCAGGTGGGTCGCGACAAATATCGGTTTCGCCTCACGTTATTGTGATTTCTCAAGGGGGCAGCCCAGCCGTGACCGATCAACAGACCATCGTCAGGGATTTTCACCACACCATTCTTTGGCCCATTACGTTGAGCCCATTGCGACGCCAGCCGGGCACCGACGTGGTGCAATACTGGGAGAAGCTCAAACGCAACCCCGGGCCTTGGAAACATGTTGACGATACATTGTTGGTCGACGATGATTCGTGTGTGACCGGTTACGAGGAATTTGTTTATTTCCTACCCTACGTGCAACGTTTTTTGTACGGTGTCGGTGATGAGGAGCGAGGCGCACAATCGTCATTGCATACCTTTACGCGTGACGATATCGCCAGTGTTGGCATCGCCCTGACTGCGGAATCCGCGCCAATTACACTCGACGTATTACGCGCGCGAATTTACTTTTTCTACGATATTGATGTTGCGGTGGCGGTGTTGGAAATCGCCGGAAAAAATATCGTCCTTGCCGATGCCGTTGAAATCATGGATCGGTTTGGTCGGCCATATGCGCCGGCATGGGAAGCGCCGGACCAAGGGGCGCATTGCCCACATCGTGTCGCCTTCCACGGCAAGGATGGCGCGTTGCTTTCGCAGTCTGACTACGGTGACCGCGATAAATTTATTGGTCTGGTTCGCGACGAGCGGCAAACCCCGTTATCCATGCATTGGGAGTATTTTTTGTCGCCGCTCGTTCCCGGCTACCTGCCGGGCGGCACCATTAAATACCACCAAATAGAAAACAAACGATTCCCGATCATGACCTTTTTGTCTTTTGATGATCCAACTGTGCTGACTCGTGGCGATATGGCACGTATTGGCTACGCCGCCAAATGGGGAGATTCCTCGACTTTGCCGTATTCGATCAGCTACCTGAAAAATTTTGAATCGGATTTTTGTTACGACCGTTATTGGTGCCCGGAACAACAAAACGGGGAAATGCTGACCCGTTATATTTTTTGCGGCGTCAGTTTTGCCGCAATCACCAAGGCCGGAGTTGGCAATACACTGTTGCGGCAATTCCGCCATCATTTCTTCCAGATTAGCCTGATTGCCAATTTCAACAAGGCGGCTTTGTTAACGCTATCAAACCGGTTCTCACGCGCGGTCGAACGATTGAATGTGCGTGATTATGAATCGGTCAAACAATTCAAGAAAAACGTACGCGAGACCCTTGAAGTGTTTTTGCGGTTCAATCATCGTTATTGGTTTCACGAAATTTCCAATCAAGTGCAGGCGGGTGATTTTTTTGCGCGCTTGTCACAGCAACTTGGTTCGGCTTCGTTGTATAGCGAAGTGCGGGAAGAGGCGCGTGACATCAATGAATACTTGGATACAGAGCGTGCCCGCAAACAGACCGACAACGCCATGCGGCTGACGGTGGTGTCGGCGTGTGGCATGATCGGGACCATCGTGACAGGCTTTCTGGGAATGAATCTGTATGCCCTTGCCGACATGACGCCACTCGTCAAGACATTGATATTTCTTGCCGTGTTGATTCCGACTACTGTGCTGGGTTTGTATGCGGTTATTCTTTCCCGTCGTATTGCCAATTTTATGGAGTCACTTGCGAGCGAGGGATTTACCTGGCGCGAAAAAATGGCGACCTTTGGTCAAATATTCACTTTCACCACCAAACGTAAACAGGCCGAAGCGCGACGGGGTGCACGGGGGTTGGCGGGGCCGGATTAACAGACGCGGACCATACGACCAGAGTCGCATCGTCCGGCAGACTGTCTGACTTATTTCGACTAGAAACGCAGCCGACGGTGCCAGTCGGGGTCAAATTCGACTATCTAGCCGGGTCGGTCGTGCGAATAGGGGGAATGGCTGCGGGCTCATTCGCAACGGCGGAATAGCGACCGCCAGCAACGCCGATGCGGGTGGCGAGCTGTTCGAATTGAAATCGCCCTAGAAACATTTTAATTTTCACCGGCAAATAGGAATATTGGGGGGCAAGCCAAACCTCGTAGGCATCCTCTGGATTGGGTGCGTCTGACAACAGACGAATGGTTTCAACCGGCCCAAAGCCGGTTTCGATAACTTCGTCACCAATCCTTTTGAATTGGTAGCGGTAGACCTTGCGCGCGTTGGTAACCAGCACGTCCAACTTGCCGTTGGTGGCTGCGATTTTCGGCGCGTCATAGGCCAGTTGAAACAGGAAACTCTGCATGTCCTGCATGCCCCGGCCGAGCGGCACGGTGCGAGTGTTGTTGTGCCGCGTCAGTGCGAGTGAATTGGTACTGCGCTTAAATTCAGCAGTTTCGGCTTCGCCCTCGCCGCGACGAATGGTATAGATGGCGGGTCGCAATCCATTTTCAGTAATGGTGCCGGTCGATTGCTGGTGAAGTACGCCGGCGAGTGCGGCAATCAAAAAACCGGTCGCCTGGGTGCTGGATTCAATTTCGTAGGCATCACCTTTGCGTGTCCAATTGAAGGTGGCAATGCCGTCGGCTATGGAGGACGTCAGCTTGTAGTCGATTGAGATACGTTCGGCAAAGGCAGGTACGGTTGGTTTGTTGGCTGCGGTTAATGGTGGATCGACCTTGTTTGGCGGAGCGACCTTTACAGGTAGAGCAGATGGTGCATTGCCATCAGGTGTTGTGCCCGTAGGCGTGGTTTGGACCGGCGGCAAGTTATCGATTATGGGTGACAAAAATTCCGTGGCGTCGACGGCGGCAACGGCAATGGAATTTTCAGGCGCAAAAAAATTGGCTGCCGATTTTGGCGTGAACGCAGGCCTTGGGATGGGCGTAGCCACAACCCGTGGTTTGGTGACGGTTGCCGCAGATCGGCCGGATGCAGAGGGTACAGCTCTTTCGATGGGTATTAATGCGGCATCGTATCGGACAACTTTGACCGGGGTAAATTCTGCGGCGTATCTTGGCGAGACCAAATAAACGAGCACGTGCGCCGCAACGGAAAGCAAAATGGCAATGGCCAACCCGTTACGTGGATCAGCTGCCGCGAATTGAAGAAGTTTGATACTTCGGCTATACATTTTTAATGGCAACGATTTGCATGCTTGCTGGGTGGCTGGTGAGGCGCTACTGACGGCTACTGAATCACCAGGTCAATCAATGTTTGCTCAAGGGCAACGCCTTTTTTATCTTCAAAAATAATGCGCACGGGAACGTGGCTTTTCGTTTTTACAAGCCACATTTGGGCCTTTGATTCACCCTGCTTGACATCTCTGACGTAATGGATCGTTTCAAAATCACCGGCTGACGTATTCAATTTTGGCTCGCCCTGTTTTAGATAAATATATTTCTCGGCATTTTTGCCTTGTGTCATCAGCGTACTAATTGATTGTCCACGTGGCAGTGTCACCATGAATTGGTACATGGCAGACAGTCTGTCCTGCGTGCCGACCGGCAGATCAAAGGTTTCTTGTTCGATGCGCCCGCCAGATTGATGCTCGCGTACCATTTCGTTTTTTGCCCAATAAAATCGCGTTATGAAATTGCGGCTGGTGTCATTTTTTTGGGAGCTTGAAAACACCAACGGCAACAAACCAGAGGCACTGATTCGCCCTTCGGACGTATATTGAATTTGGTCGCGGTAAAATAAGGCGATTGGACCATCCGCCCGGGTGGTTGAGGTGATCTTGTATCGCTCGCCACCATTGTCGGGATCAACAAACCGTTCAAATTTTTCGTCAATCGTTCCGACCAACATGCCGCCTCGATACACTTTGTAACTCGACTGAACCATGGTTGGTAATGACGCGGCGGCGGCATCGGTTCTGCTTAACGTTTTGTCATTGGCAGCATACCCGACAGTCGCAAATGAAATCAGGCAAGACATGATTGCAACCATGGCTCGTGTTTTTAAATCTAGGCATTCCATTATTTGATCCTGGGTGAGCGAAGGAAATCTTCGTGGCTCCCGTTCTCAACGTTAATACCCTCGACCAGGCCGACACCTTGTGAGCTGGGCGACAGATCTTTCGTCAGGCTTTTGGCAAGCCAGGCAATCGCATGTGGGTAAATGATGTGCTCTTGCAGAAGCACACGCGCGGCCAATTGTTGCTCCGTGTCGTCCGCAAAGACAGGCACCGCTGCCTGACAAATAATCGGTCCGTTATCAATGGCCGCGGTGACGATATGTACAGTTGCGCCGTGAATTTTCACCCCTGCAGCCAGCGCCTGGCGGTGTGTTTGCAAACCGGGAAAGGACGGTAGCAATGACGGGTGGATGTTGACAATACGGTTGGCGAAACGACCGATAAAGTCCGCCCCTAATACCCGCATAAAGCCCGCTAGCACGATCAGATCCGGTTGGTATTCATCAATGACATCTGCCAAGGCACCATCAAATTCATCACGGCTTGAAAAATTTTTATGGTCGATGACCCGTTGTGGGACATTGTGCGCGGCGGCAACGGACAAACCCGCCGCATCGGCGCGATTGGCGATCACCGCGCGGATTTCCACAGGTAGATTCATCGTCATTTTTGCCTTCAGAATGGCTTCCATATTGGAGCCCCGGCCGGAGATGAGTATGACGATGGATTTCATTTAAACTGTAAACACTATATTCCGCGCCTATTTTAGACCATTATCGCCTGCATACTGGCGTAGATAATGGAGTTTGTCCGTCGTACGATGTCAAAGCGCGTTAGATCACAATGGTTTGTGCGTCGCCGGGCTGGCGTGAGCGAATTGCGCCGATGGTAAAGACCGTCGCCCCATTTGCAGTCAGTGATGCGGTGGCGGCAACGGCATTATCCTTGGCAACAATAATCACCATGCCAATGCCGCAATTAAATGTGCGTGCCATTTCGGCATCATCGACGTTGCCGTGTTCCTGCAGCCACGCAAATATTGGTGGTGCCACCCACGATTTGCGATGTATTTCAGCGGTGACGGTTTCAGGCAATACGCGCGGGATATTTTCGGTGAGTCCGCCGCCGGTAATATGCGCCATGCCTTTGACGATGTTGATGTTGTTTTGCTTCATTAGCGCCAGCACCGGCTTGACGTAAATACGTGTTGGCGCGATTAGATCCAGCGCCAGTTGCCGGTTTTTGGGGTCATGCAAATCGACCCCGCTGCGGTCAATGATTTTGCGAATGAGTGAATAGCCGTTTGAGTGTGCCCCGGACGATTGCAAACCCAACACCACATCGCCCGGTTCAATGCTGCGGCCAGTAATGATGGCCTCTTTTTCGACCAGGCCGACGGCAAAACCGGCAAGGTCATATTCACCTTCCGGATACATTGACGGCATTTCGGCGGTCTCGCCACCGATGAGGGCACAGCCGGCTAGTTCACAGCCGTTGGCTATGCCTTTGATGACGTCCGTGGCAATGGCGACGTCGAGTTTTCCGCAGGCAAAATAGTCCAGGAAAAAAATCGGCTCGGCTCCTTGAACCAAAATGTCGTTCA